>CAZCWN010000006.1:0-32397 GCA_964502375.1 uncultured Rhizobium sp.
GCCGTCGGAAGCTGGTGATTGAGTTTCTCCATTAACTAAAGTCTTGACCAATGAGCTTGACGTAACCGATGCAACCGCATAATATATGTTGCCCGCACCTGGTCCCCCATTCTGATAATATGAATCATGCCAGTGACCCTGGAAATATCCCCTCGTTCTAAGATCACCGATGAAATATCCATCGGGATCACCACCCGCAATAAAACTTTCTCCACTAACTTCGAACAGACGAGCTGTAGTCGATGACCCAGCTATTCGATGCGAAAAGAATTGTGCCGTCTGGGAACCCGTTGCAGGTGATCCAGAAACGGATACTACACGAGTAACAAGATTCACGCCAGTAATTGCCCAATCTGCACCATTAATATTTACCGTTCGATGATTTGTCCAGGTTCCTTGGACTGCTTGATCCTCAACAATTGCCGCAAGCATAGCATTAGCCGATGTCGTGTTTGGAAATGTTATATCAGATCCAGAGACAGTAACAGCCCACTGAAATACTTCTCCTGATTTGCCTGGTAGATAAATCAAATACTTAGATCGTAAGTGATCTAGTGAGACTTGAGGAATATCCGTATTATCGACTGTTAAAGTTACATCAATTTCAGAAAGATTTATTGCAGGGAAATAAGTCCTCGGTGCCATTGGATTAAAAGTATAATTCGTAGCTTTCGGAAAGTCTAAAAAGAACAATTCTCCAATAACCTTAGAATAGTTTATAGAATTCTGCAAAGTTGCGACTGACAAGAGAGCCGTATCAATGTCATCTACCCGACCGTCTAGCGTAAGTATGTCACTCTCTGCTGTATCCAGACGACCATCTAATCCTGATATGTCACTTGTGTTCGTTGTTACTTGACCGTCTAGTTCATCGTCAATCCAGACAATCCATTGCCAGATTGTCCTGAATAGCCAGTTCATGAATTGATAAGGTGGCTTCTCTTTAAACGCCCAGCCCGTTATTCTCTTTGATTCGTTAGGTGTTATAACAGTCGGTTGACCGTTAATATCTGTTCCTATCGTCGACGCCCATTCTGGTATTACTGTTGGCTTAGCCATAGCTTATAACTCCTGCAAATTCTCCGCCTTCATCGGCTTGTTCAAATGTCCCTGCATTTATAATTCCATCAAATCCAAGTCCTGGATCATCGGCATCAAATACAAATGGCACGCCACCACCTGTCGAATATATAACAGCCGCACCGACTCCAAGTGGTGTAACGCTTAATAGTTGTTCACTTAGATTCGTAACTATCGAAAATCCATCGGTGAAGAATGTTGCGTTAGCTGGATAGACTGGTTGGTATTGCACATTCGTTGCATTTGTGAGAGCCGCAACTAGAGCAATTGCAACCTCGGGCTGACCGTAAGAACGATTAATCCCTATCCTTACCTGAATCCCTGTTCTGTACATTAAGTCAGAACGACCTTGTCTAGTTTCTCCAACTACTTTCCCGACAACATCTAAATAGATTCCTTCGACTCGGTCAAGCCACCACCATGAATTTATTTTATTTAAATAATTCTCAATATCTTGTAGTGGTTCCATGAAGCATTTTATCAAATCAAATACAGAACCAGGTTCCTTGAATTGCACTAAAGTATTATCAAAGGATTCGGACTCATGGTTAATTAATTCGATTTCGTCAAACATTATACTTCTTCTAGAACCGTAATCCTTGTTAAATCAAATACAGCTTGCTCACTTCCCGATATTGCTAGATCATCTTCTGCGTAAACAGGTGTTCCATCTGGTGCCGATGTTTTCGCGAGTTCAATAGTTGGTTTTCTTATTCCAGGAACCAAATAAATCGGAGCATTAAACCTACCAGCGAGAACATCATTTCCTGGATCAAGTGTAAGCCCATAAGCAAAGACATTATTTTTAACTTGATCGAGTCCATCAAGTGGGAAGGTTTCTTCGTCATATAACTCCAGTGTGATTCTTATCCAGATATAGACTTGAGTAGCTCTTGAGAAATTGACTACTTGAGTTTCTCCTTGTGAGTCTGTTATTGTTCCTTCAATATTTCCATGAGTTTGAATTCCCAATGGTCCAAGTTCCCAAATCTTATTTCTAATATCCTGATCTTCGCCACCCGCAACCAAACATTCGTATGAGTGACCAGGTCTCCCGTCTATATCAGTTGTGCCTGTTCTGTTCTGTAGAATGGTCACACCAGTTACCCCAGCAACTTCTTGCTTGAGTCGGGCTTTCATTGCATCGAATGTCCCGCCTCCTGTTATGCGAAGACTTTGCTGTCTACGTGCTCTAAAGTCAGGATCGGATTCCGCGTTTCTCCCAATTGTTCCAACGAGTAAATTTATTACTCCATCCCATCCGCTTACGGGTGTAAGTATGTCGTCCAATGCAAATGATGGACAAGGTATCGGTCCAAGTGTATCAGCGACAAAAACGCAAGGAGAATAAATTCTCTCGATTACCGTATTTGATCCTGAATTAAATGAGAAAGGAACCAGAAATCCGTCTTTAGTGAGTTCGATTTGATCGTCTGCAATTTCTGTCGCTGTATATCCAGTTATTGCATTAAGTTCGAGAAGTAGACCGTCAATAATATCTTGAATCGTATCATCGACCTCAGATGTATAAGTATATTCTATTCCATCGACAAAAACCGAGTAGGGAGTTTCGTCAACTACTTCGCTGAACGAAAACCAGACTCGTATAACATTTAATCTTGTGATCGTCGCAAGTTGAGCGACATTATAAGTCTGCTGAGTGTTCGTAGTTCTAGCTGATCTTGTCCCGTCGAGAAGTGTTCCTTCTGTTCCCCATACTAGAGCATCGACGCGAGTAGCAAGCGGCTCTAGTCGTCTAACTGCAACAAGCCCGTAAGTCGCATCTTGAGCCGCCCCTTGTGCAAAGTCAGGATCTAATGATTGATAGATTCTCTCGATTGCTCCCCAAACTTTTTCATATTCAGGAATAAAGACTTCGACTAATTGCCCGAATACATCGTTAGGTTCAAATGAGACTGAGCCAAAAACGGCGATGATTTTTGCTTGTAAGTCGGCTCGGAGTTCTGGAACCGTTGGCTTTCTAAAGCCCGTTACTGTAAAAGGATCTATCATAATACTATAACCTCGGCTATTTGCCCCTCTTGTCCAAGTGCCTTGATCCCGATCTCGGTTGTAACTGTTCTTGTTCTTCCGTCGAAATTAAAATTGAATTTTGTAATTGCTGTTACTTCAGGAACATCTAGAATTGATTGCTTTAGAAAATTATATACAGCATCGGAACGAGGACTTGCTTGAATAATCGATTGAAACCATGGAGTGCCAAAAGTTGTATCATTGAACCATTCAGATTGAAAAGTCTTTAGTTTAGTTCGAACAGCTTGGACTACCCTATCAATTCCTGAATGAATCACTAGATCAAAGTCTTGCAGAATAAGCTGATTATTCGCATCTAGTTTTATATCTCTTATTGCCATGGAGTAGTCACTCCTGATATTATATTTGTCGCTGTTCCAGACAATCCATTGGCTAGGATTATGCTTGCGTGTGACTCAGCCGCAACCTCTGGATCATCCACTGGAGAACTTAAAACAAGCGGAGGCGGAGGCACGAACGTGAAGCCTGCCATTCCACCACCTAACGTGCTATAAAATGCGGCAACTGCTCCATAGAATAAAGCTCCTCCGTCGGACACTTCCATTTGCGGAATATTTAGAACTGCAAAAAGTGCATCGGCTGCAACGCTTGCAGTTGTTGATGCTGGGATAACATTCTGAAATCCTTTTAGGAAAACATTCTTCCATAGCGTGGCTTGTGCCTCTTGAACTTCTGCGGAAGTTGGAGGAGGATCAAGCGAGAATATGTATGGATCTTCGCTATTGAAGTATTTTAAAATTTCGGATTTCATTTCTGTTTTATTTATCATTCTGGTATTATTGGTGGTATAGTTGGACCAAGTGGCGTAATATGTTTATGCTGAGTTCCTTTAATTTGAGTAGGGCCTGTAATTGTTTCTGTTTCAAAAGTTGCATCATCTTTTACTATTAATTTTCCATCTATTATAAACTCTTCACACTTAGCCGTAATCTTTCCATCATCTTTAAATTTTATACTGTATTCCTCGTGAGACAAAACAAGCGAATCATTTTCATAGAGAGTGTTTTTTTGCGAAAATGGATATAGTCCAGGGATAAATATCGCATCGGAAAGATCAAATTTTCTAGGATCGGTTGGTGCCTGCGAAGCTCCTCTAGTAAGCCAATCTTCGATTGATCTTTCAGCGAATAATATTAATCCAGTGTCCCCCTTTTTTAGTGGGAAGCAAATCCCACCATTTGCCCAACGCGGGAACATAACAGGGACACCAGAGATAACAGGCAAGTCTTGAACTACGTCTCCTGTTTCTGATTTAAAAATTGCTTTAACAAGTGGTAAAACTTGGGCTTTATCTCCATCGAATTTTTCAATTTGTCCCGGCAGTGCTGTATGAATATTCGATAGAGCCTTAAGGATTTTCAAATCCATCGTTGTCGCAAATGTAGGAACGCCTTGATTTTCTGTACTACTCATACTGATATAACCTCGGTTTCACACATAAAATCATTCCCCCAGTTGTCGCCTGTATAATCCACGGAAAGGATCTTAAATGTTCCGTTAGCTGTTCTAGATTTTATTTGCATTTGCCCACCTGGTTGAATTTTAGGGTTCAGTAGAGATTTAACTTTCCAACCTGCTTTCCCTTTGTTCTTTTTATCCTCTACCTTTTCGGGTGATGCAATCATTCCAGTATCTTTATTCATAAGAATTTGGATCGTCGAATCAATAGACTTAGATGCAAGAATAACTATTTCTTGATTCTGGATTGACCAAGATACTTTTAATCTATCGCAAATCTTTGTTAATCCAATGCGAGCTTGTCCATAAAATGAGAATCCATTCACAAGAACCGAATCAACTATTGGAATCGGGATTCTCACAACTGTTCCGAGCTTAGAAGCTAGAGAATTCAGAACAGATAGTGCACTTGCATTTTCTGCAAACGACAAACTGACTAGGGTAGTTGCTAGTTTCTTTTCACCGTCTCCGCAAGACATAACGAAGTCAATGTTTGGCGGTTGGTATTCTGTGACAAATCTGGATACATCACCAATAAATAGTACTTCTGCACCACCTTCGTCCGCATAGCCTGCACGAAGTGTAAGAATCTTATTCGAGCTTTCAATTTGTGATCTTGTTTCTTCTGATAAATTCGATATTGTAACCTCCGCTGTGTTTGGCGTAGACTGCAAAGTCTTCGTAACCTTAAAAGCAATACGGAAATCTTTATATTCCTTTCTGCCGATTCTAACTATAATTCGTCTTCTATCTGCATTCATGCTTCATCATCCGAGATATAAACTAGATCGACATTTGGGAATTCTTCTGAGCCAACTTTTAAAATCCCTGCTTGGTTCGGAACACAATAAATTGAACCAGGTGGGAGCCTTGGATCTACATATTTACCGAGTAGTGATACATTTAGAGTCAATGGGATTCCTTCGATTAAAGGAATGTCTCCATCTGTGTAAATTGAGAGAGAGTAAGAATCAAATCTTTGATTGTAAGTGAGTCTTAATCTATAGTTTCCTCCATCTAAATCAATTAACATAGAGTAAGAAAATAAATCGAATTTAGGTATGATTCCAATCATGATCCGAATGCCCCCTTGAGAACAGATGTTCTGCTACTCGTTGTCTCGCTTGCTGCTTGAGTAGTTTGTTTCCCTTTATCGGCAGCACCTTGTTGCCTAGGCTTCGCTGGAGGAGTTGCTTTTTGCGCAGATGTTTCGACGTTTGCCGCATTCACTAGGTTAAATTTCTTAAATGTAACAGCGAAGTTTAGTGCTTGTCCTGTTTTATTATTCCTTGTTGGAGTCATAGACTCAATTGCCATATCCAAAAATACATCGTATTTACAAATTAATGTAAATATTTCACCGTTCTTCCATAAATCCTTTAGATAGTCATAGGCTTTTTGGGATTCAGTGACTCCGAGCAGTGATGCAACGGCTCCACCTCCACCACCTCCGATAATTATAGGAGTATCAGAAACCAAAAAATTCATTGTCACCCGTTCAGGTTGTTTAATCGCATGATCATTGATAGTTGCCCCGTCTTCCACTGGGTAGTCTGTGATTTGTGCAGAATATTCATGAGATTCATCCAATAGGATTTCTGCTTTAAATGCTGAAATCTCAGTCTTGAACTTTAAATTAATTAATAAATCAACTGTGGACATTATTCAGTATTCCCTACATCGTTGTCAGTTTCTCTAAGTATTTTTTCCCATTCTTTTTTGACTGCGACTTGCGCCTGTTTCTCAATGAATTCTTTTTGAGAGGTTGGGGTGCCTTGAGGCACTTGAACAGTTAATTTAGAATTTACATTTACAGATTTAGAATTGCTGTTTGTTACCTCGGATCTTGCTACACTAGAAGGGCTTGGCATTCCACCTGTCGGAATTCCACCACCTCCACCCGACCCAGAGCCACCACCAAACCCGAAATTTCCTACAAAGTTTTTTACTTTGTCTATTTTGCTCTCAATCCATCCAATGATTGGTTGGATAAAGCTCATAATGCTGTCACCAATTCCAGAGAAGAAATTTTTGACAGCGTTTCCGAATTCATAAATTGTACTTAAAACATTATCGAATGCAGAGCCACCTGTTAAGAACGATGTAAGAAATTTTAAAAATCCGAAAAACATCATTTTGATCTTGAGTAGCCCATCTCGGACTCGTCCTTCAGGAACCAGAAACATAATCAAAGTAGTAACAAATTGATCCGCAAGTCCTAGAACGAAGTCGAAAATCTTTTCCCATAATCCAGGTAAGGCTTTGAGATATTTCATAATTGTTCCAGGCAAATCTTTAAAGTAGCCTACAATTTTATCTCTGAAATCCTCCCAGGTTCCTAAATAGTCACCTATCATTGATTCGCCGCCGTTTATCCAAGTATATAAATCCTCGAATATTAGTGCGAGTGCAACGACCGCCGCAGCAATCAATGCAGGAATAGCCATAATTGCAAGCTGTGTAAATATTGCTTGGATTCCAACTAACCTTATAGCCGTTGCAATGAGTCCTAAGACTTTTAGGAATGCCATAAAAACAGCTATCGTTTTCATTGTGACTAGGGTAGCAATTATGAATCCTATTACAGATGCGACTCGCTTAAATCCTCCTAGAACATCTATAAGCCATAGAAATAATTGTACAAACTTAAGTAATACTTTCCCGACGGCTGTAAGGACTATGACGATTCCTTGCATGAATTCTTTTAGCTTGGTTCGTATGACTTCCCGATTCGCTTTAGACCAACTGATAAGATTCTCAACCATATCATTGAGAGCAGGCATGAGTGCGAAGGCTACTTCATTCTTAAGTCCTCCGACGAACGTAAGCATACGGTCAATATTATCATTGAATTTTTCCGCGCCTTCTGCGGCTTCTTTAGAAAAAACTCCTCCGAGGTCTCCAAGTTCAGCACGTAAAGCCTTCAAATCCTCTGGTGATTCAGAAAGCATTTGAGCAAATTTGCCACCTGACTTTCCTAGTATATCGAATGCTACGGTTGCTCTAGTCGCAGGATCTTTGATATTCGCTAGTTGCGAATTCATCTCCTCTAAAACTTCGTCGGTTGATTTGATGGAACCGTCTGCTTTTTTAGCGAAGATTCCGAGCCTGCCTAGTGACTTTGCCGCAGTTGCATTACCGTCCGCAGCTTGTCCAATTTTTAGATTTAGCTTAGTAAGTGAATTTGTTATTTCATCGTTAGATAATCCAGAAAGTTTTCCAGCGTATCGCCATTCTTGCAAAGACTCAGTTGCAATGTTTAGTCGCTTCGCTGTTTTAGAAGTTTCATCGGCTACATTTGCTGTGGTTTTTACCCAGGTTCCAACAACCGCAACGCCACCGAGAAAGACTTTTGTGAGTCCAAGCAAAGTATCATTTAACGATTTTACTTTGCCACGAAAGGAATCAACTGCTTCGGGATCAGCTTGAAATTTGAGTTCTGTTACTAGCTCTTCGACGGTCATTTGTTTTTAATCTTATCATCCTCAATTTCCGCTCTCATGTCTAGATAAGCATTTCCTTTTAGTGCTTCGTCTAAGCTCCAAACCTCTTTGACTTCTTGCAAGGTTCCTAGTCCTTCACTTGCAAGTCTGTAGAATATAATTTCCTCGGCTAACTCAGGGTCTAGACGGTTTAGGTATCGGTTGGACTTGCTGTCTTCGCCGCTTTGCCTACTATCCCACCACCGCCTTTGGGTAAAAAATTTGCATAGTTTAACTTTACCACTGCCATAATCAACTTAGGAATATGGGAAATTCTACCTCCTGCGAATTGAACATCAAACATGTCTTTGTTGATAGGGACTTGTTGGTTCTTTTCCAAAATTTCTACTTTGGTAAGTAGGTCAATTATCAGATCAGTAAACTCATCTTCATCCATCTTAGATGATAGCTCATTTATACCTTTGGAAATTGCTTCACCGTTAATTTCTGATTTCATGATGTCCGATAGGTTTAAACCGTTCATCATAAGAGCAAGAGGAGCACCGACCTTATCCATGAGTATCTTAAATACTTTCAGGGCTTTACTTGCCCCAAAAGGATAAATGATATATTTAGTATCTTCGATAGTTAGTTTTTCTTCTAACGCCATAGTTTAGTCCTTAAAATAGATTAACTGCTTCACCAGTATCTATTACCCACTCACGATTTTCAACATCTTTTGACGATGTTTTTCCTGGATCAAGTGCGATCCAAGCTTCAGGAGCCGCGAACATTTCTGTACCAGTTAAATCCTTGATCATGATTGGGAGGACACTAGCACCTGACAATTTATCAGCGGCTGATAATGCCCCAAGGAACTTGTTGGAATCAGAGGACTGCATGAGAGTAATTGTTATACGATAGGTATTATCGTTTTGCCTTACTCTTGTTGATAGCCCGTCCGCTCCAGTTGTCTTTGTCCAAATGTCAGAAGCTGGTTCAATTGTTACGAAGGAACCATCGGCAAATCCTGAGATCTTGTCGCCGTAGGTTATAATGAGTTTTTTTGGATCTAGTGTTTTCATGTTATACGGAAACCGTTCCTCTTAGGATAAATTTTTGGATCGCACCTTCTAATACTGCTTGATAGGTCATAGAAGGGAGCACCCGATTTGCTCGGTCGTTACGGGGAACAGAACTTACAAGTGGAATCTGGTAAGTCGGTGCTGGATCGGCTGCCAATATTCCAGATGCGATGTCTGCTTGGACTCGTCCTCGAAGCTCGTTTTCTGCGAGTGCTACGCCTGCATCTGTAAAGGCGATCTTTTCCAGTCTTGTCATAATAGAAAGAATGGCTTCTTGGATTCTCGTTTTATGGAAATCCACGTTTCGGATTGTATCAATGTATTCGCCACTTGCTACCTTGCCATCTAATACGCCGTTGGTGCCTCTATAAATCTCGACATACACGTTACAGTTTTTGCCTCTTGCTGCGTTTCTTTCCGATGTAGAAAGCGGACTCACAAGAACACCTGAGATTGTTTTGAATGCAACGATAGATTCACCTGGGGTAGTTGCTAGGAATCTAGACAATACTGATACGTCAGGGAATAAAGTTGCTGCGGATTGGTGATAAACTACAATCGAACGATCCCGAGAAAGCCCTTTAAGAACATTCGCTATATCAGTCGTCTCAACTGCATCTAGAATATCCTCGTCACTCGATGCAATCGCACAAAGCTTATCATTCGATTCAGTCCAAGCAGAAAGTAGCAATTGGTCAGCTTCTACACGAGAAGAAATCGCTACACCGTAGAATTCATCGGAAGCCGCACGAATCGCGTTTAGAGCCGCTGTGATAGTCTCGATCTGAGTAGTTGTCACAGTTGCTTGAGAAGATCCAGATGTAACAGCCGCACTTGCAATTACAAGAGCCGCTAAATCATCGGAAATGATCGTAATAGTTCTGTTGTTTGCTCCTCCAACCGTTGCAGATGCGACACCATCCATTGATTCGATCTCAGTTGCTATCGCTTCCATCGTTGCAAGGTGTGAGCTTGCATAAGTAATCGGGTCAATTGCCACTGCATTAATCGAAGCATTGAACACGTTATCGGCTATAAGATCGGCTGAGAATACCAGAGTCGCTGGTTGACGTTTGCCTATTGCAATTTGCGTCGGGACTCGATCTTGTGCATAGACTCCCTCGGCTGCAATATAAACCCGTGAACTTTCTGGGAAATCCTCGACTACTTCGGCAAGGCTTCCATAGAATCTTACTCGATCCTCAAATTCGTTGTGTTCGGTTACGAGCAATGGAGTCCCGAAACCCGCTTCGCTTAACGGGGTTGTATCCCTCGTCACCTGTATGTCTATAATTTCGTCTATCAATGCCATATTTTAAGGCTCCTCTTCGTCTGGTGGTTCTGGTTCAATCGTATCAATTACAATTTCCTGTTCATAAACTTTCTTCAATGTATCCAGTTCTGCATCAATAGTAATTTTGCCTATTGAGCTTGTCGGGTCAGATACCGATTCATTTACTCGTAATCTAACATCAAATTGATGTCGTTTCTCGAATTCACGGTCATTGATAGAATCTAGGTTTCTTAAACCCGACACATCTATAATCGCATACTCTTGAGAATCTGCATATTCAATTGTTATCGGTTTGATCAAATACTTGCGAAAATCCATAGCCTTACGATAAGCATCAAAAACATTTATAGAAATCATAGGCTCGAATATTTCAGTAAGATTTATTTCTTCTTCTTCTGTGTCATAGGACTCGTCTTCTGTTCCGATCCTTGGAGCAGTAACTAGATTGATTAGACAATATTTGCCCGATGGTCTCGGAGCGTTTCCCTTTGCAATAATCACTAGATATTCGTTAGGATTCTCTGGATCTTCGGGATTATATCCATCTGCATATTTATAGGAATTGAAAAACCTATCGGCTACTTCCCAGAAAAACTCCTCTGGATCAAGGGTTGGCATTAGGATTTACCTTCTGTACAATCATTTGATAGTGTGGAATTATTCGGTTTTGCCACGGATCGGAAGCAATTACTTCGAATCTTTCTCCATTCTTTACGACAATATCACCCTTGGTTTTTCCATCCTGGGAAGCTGGTTTCAATTCTGTTCCAGAAAAAATAGTATAGAATTCTCCTATTCTTTGACCTTCAGGAAGGTTTTCTAACTCAGATGATTTAGTAGGTTGCCAAGATCCTTGGATTTCTAAATCCTCTGGATCGCCTTCAACCCATTTCCCTTTTACATAACTGCCTTGAGGTGGTCTCTCAACATTGATAGTTTGAGGGAAGAAACTACCCATTCATATCCTCGCGATGCTGAACTGATTGTAACATTTGACCTGTATCTATTAAGGGGTTAGATGATTTCTTTCTTCTAATTGTTGAATCTGCGTTCGCTGGGTCTCTTAAGCTTACTATTTTTGCTTTGATTTTCTGTTCCATGAATTCACCAGCCGTTGCAATTGCATTCATCGCTGTAGCTTTTCCTTCATAGACTTTTTTAAGCATTCTAAAAATGATTTCTTTTCTTGCCGATTTAGTTTCCGCAATAGTAGAGCGCAAAAAAGATCGTTCTGGGATTCTCTCGGTTCCGAATTCGTTCCATGCTCCAACTTGTGCAACGCTTGTTCCATCGGAATAGACAGCATCGTTATGTAGTCCTACAATTGAACGAACCTTTCTTGCAAGTTCCAATTGTTTCGCAATTTCTTTCCAGCCTCGATCGATAACTTTATGGCTCATGCGAATCCTGGGATTGTTTCTCGCTTAAGTCGTAAGAATTCTTGTCCGTAGCTTGTCGAACCAAGGCTCGGATCATTCATTGAACCTGTGTTCGATCCGAAAGATAGGGAAAGACCGCCCTCGGTTGCAGATGTTATTTGCCCGCCTGCTCCGATCGACGATCCTGGACGGGTTTGAATCTTCAATTGGTGAGCTGCTAGATATGCGACTGCTTGGTCTCTAACTGCTCCCCAATTCTTACGAGAAATCCGTAACTCACATAATGCGATGACTTGGGCTGCGTTGGATAGCACAGCCAAGTCAGGTGCAATTGTTGTGAGCACGGAAGCGGCTGACATTATTTATTGTCAGCCTCGTTTGCTTTTGGCTCAAACTTCGAAGGCTCAACCTTACTAGGCTTAGTTGGTTCTGGCTTTGCAGGCTCAACTGGCTTAGATGGAGGAGTCTTTTTCTCCTTAGGCTCTTTTGGGAAAAGCTGTGGTTGAGCAACCCCGTTTTCATATACCAAAAGGATTCCATCTTGGCAATTTCTTACAAAGCTTGGATGCTTGCTCAATGCCTCGAACTCTTTTGCATCAACCTTGGTTTTTACACCAGGGATAAAGTTGAAAGTTCTGTCAGCTTCACCGATTGCTACGATTTGCTTTAAAACAAACGCTTTATTGTTTTCGATTTGAATTCCCATTAAATGTTTCCTCCGATTGCGACAGATAGCGGATAGTAAATCAAAACTCCGCCCGATGTCGCAACAGTGTTTACAACATAGGTTAGGTTGCGAGCCTCAGGAGGCATTTGGAAATATGGGTCAGGGATCTCTAGAGTTAGGTGATCAGGGTCTCTCTTATAAGCGACCATTAAATCCCCCGTTACACCAGAAACGAAATCGCCTGCATCTTTAAGTTCCGCAACCCAGTCGATTAATGTCACATAAGGATGCGACTTTTTGAAAAACTCTAGAACAGTTGTATCCGATCCTGTTTGAAGCGGTGTCGAGCTAATCAGAGAATACTGATCAATCGGCAAGAGCAAAGTGTCAGGAACTTCCACACCATTTGTAAGAGACTTGATTCCGTTTACAAGAGCGTTTAAGTCCTTGAGGATCTCAAGATTTGTTTTCTGAGTCCAAAGAGTTGAAGAAGATCCTGCATTAAGGGCAACGTCACCACGTGTGATGTTAGGGTTAGTCAGAAATCCTGGAAGCTTGAATTCAGCATCGCCAAAGATCGCAACTTTGTTGATTGCAGAATCGGAACCATCACGAGAAGCAGCCGCCTGTTTCTGATCGAGTCCTTTACCTGCACGTCTAGAAGCCTTGATGTCCTTGGTTGAATAGCTGTAAGCAATTCCGAAGTCTCTAACTGGTGTAATATGCTCTTCACCTTTGACAGAAGCCATTGGGAGATCATCCGCATAATTGGAGATAATCTTTGCGATTCCTGTTTTGTCGTATGAATGCCATACGATGGATTGTGCACCGGCACCCGCCTCTGTCGAAACAGGGATAAGCCCGTTTAGGAACTTAAGCTCTGGTTTCTTACGGTCGTAAGTCTTTGCTTTAACAGATTCTAGCTCTCTCGCAAAGAATGCTGTGTCTGCGCTGTCTAAATTGTATTCGTTGATTGACATTTTCCTTATGCTCCTTAAATGTTCAGCTCAAGAACCGCAGTTCCCTTTGCAGATGTTCCAGCTTTATGCCATTTTACACCAGATACGAGGATTGCTGCTCCTGAATCTGCATCGTTACGGAATGCTCCACGGGTTTTACCGGTTGCATCTTTTACTCGCATGTAAACGGCATCACCGAGCGCAATGTCTTCCTCGATTTTTACGTGGAAGCGACCTTTACGAGCTACTCCGACTGCATCACCTTCTGAATACTTGGAACCGCCTGACCCTGTTACAAGGTAGGATTGCTCACGAGTATGATCTAGTCTTGCGATACCAATAAAGGTTTCGATAACTACGTCTGCGATTGTTACAGTTGCTTGAGAAGAACCAGCGGCAACGATGAAACTAGCTGCTACAATTGGGACAAGTCCGCTTGATGTAACTGTGATTGTTCGGTTGTTCGCGCCACCAACTACGGCTGTGTAAGCTGGGTCAAGATCCTCGATTGCCGCGGCAATTGCTTCCATTGTGGCTAAATGAGCCGATGCAAAAGTAACCTGTGCAATCGCTTCGCCATTGATTGTTCCATTGATCGTATTCGATGTTACAAGATCTCCAGAGAAAACAATTGTCTGGTTGTTATTGATCGGAGGTCTGCATTTGTTGTCATCATCGGATTGAACTACTCCAATTCCGAATTCGATGTCAGCTTCTGCCGCCTTTGTGATTTGGTCTTTTAGCCCACTGTCATAAGGCTCGCCAGCCATTAAGTCAGATGGATCTACGCTGTAATTTGTGTTAAACATTACGCTGCTCCTTTGGATTTCCAAGCTTCTGTAAGGCTTGTTCTCATATTCTCATGAGATTTATTCGCATCAAGATTCACTTGAGTCTGAACCGAGTCGGTGTTTACAGTTGTCAATTGTTTTGCGACTGCATCGGTTTTGCTCATTTCGATTGCTGCATCATAACGAGCAGAAAGATAAGCCTCTGATTGACCGTCAAGTTTCGCCTCAGGAAAAACCTTTAGAATAACAGCTTTCTGCAATTCTAGGGAATCGATTCCATCAGTTTTGATACCTAGACTTTCTGCGGACTGGATTAGAGCTATTCTCTGAGAGACTTCAGATTCAAAAGCATCTTTACGGGCTTTATCCTCTTTTTCTTTCTCGCCTTTCATCTTTTCCATTTGTTCTTTTAAAGAATCATTTTCAGCTTTAAGCTTATCATACTTCGATTCTTTTTCCTTGCCTTCCTCGTCTTTCGCCTTCATGTCATTGCGTAACTTGTCGACGTAAACGCTAACTTGTGCAGGAACTTCGTATCCCACACTATCAATGTTAATTTGTGTTGCCATTTGGCTCACTCCTTTTTGTTCGTCGATCCTCACATCCTCGCCCGCACGCCCTCGTGGGACGAGTGCAAGGTGATTGTATCGAATATTTCGCTGTATATGCGTGTATGCTTCACCATTGTAAACACCAGAACCTTCCTCAAGGTCGCAACGATAGCCTAACGATATTTCGTTTTTCCTTCGCTGTTCAATGTCAAGAACTGATTTCTGGTCTTGTATAATGTATGATGCCATAAGAAATGTTGATTCTGGAACTACGGTTTCGCCAATATTGCCAACCTGAAATTCCTTTATCGTCTGAGCGTTAAGCATTGCTAAATCACCTGGAGGATGTTCATTGGTTACTGGCTTAAGCTTAAGCGAATCCATGGAATCTGATTTGAATACTTCCTCAGGTAGCCTCAATTCTCTACGAATTGAACCGTCTGGATTTATATAATCAAACACACCGATACGCGAAACAGGAGAGTAACATTCAAGATACCCTTCTTGCGTTTTCTTGCGTATAGATAATGAGGCTTTATCAGTGTGAAAAACTTCCATGAATAATTTCGATTCTATGAATCTTAGATTGGTGTTGTCAAGAGTGAAATAGCTTACTCCCTGTCTTTAGTTGCGAAAGTGTTTATCCTCTCATTCATAGACTTGCACTTAAGGTTTTGCGTATCCCTCGCTTCCTCGCAGAATTGTTTGAGGTTGGTTCGGACAACGGAATCTGGATTTCTAAACTGTTCTTCCATAACATAGCGAACGACTTGCTGGATAGTCCGGACGCTACATTTGTATTTGAATTCAAGTGACCGAAAATTATGAGACGGGTCATAGTAGTCAGAGATTAAGTCAGCCCAATCCAACCGGTTGATTATCGGATTCATTCGTCCCCCAAAATATCATCGAAGATCATTTCAGCATAGCATCTACAATTGATCGGTTCACCTGGATGACCATCGTCGGGAGGATCATCCCACGAGAATTCCTTGCCTTCTCTATCTTCGTGTTCAGATCTTACCCTCTCATCCATAGCCGTCCGCCAGATATATCGTTTACCTCCGATTGATTGTTGTCTGAGTTGCGATAATTGACCATTGAGTTTTTCGACTTGGTCTCGTGCTATAAGGTCGGCTCGGTTTCTCGAAATATCCATTTGCTTTTCGATCTCTCGGGAAAGCTCCTCGTATCGAAGCCCTTTCTGAACATTTCTCAAAACCATTTCGCTGATAGTATCCATTTCGGTCTGAGTCATTTTTGTGATAAGAGAAACATTTTGAGCGATGAAGGCTTGGGTAGTTGTGGGTAACCAATTTTGAGCTATGATCGGAGTTACCCCGATAGAAGCTGAAACAACTTTTTGGAATTGCAAAAGGTTAAAAGCAGAGACTGCACCAAATATTTCTAGGATTCTTTGAGACAATTCAGATTCAGTAAGATTTTTATATCGTTCCTTTATTCTAGCAATTGTCGCCTGCACATCGTCAACCCAGGAATCCGTTCTTGTGAGTTCTCTCTGTTGCTCAAGGGAAGCCCTAATAACAGGCATGAGTTCAGAACGAATTTCTAGCGTCATATCCCATAGAAATGACCTTAGCAGTTTTTTATATTGCCTCTCAATTCTTACGGGCTGTTGCCATTTCGGAGGTCTACTCCTCCTGAGTGGTCTGGTTCTCGGTTGCTTCAATAATTGTATCATGGCTATAAGATTCTCCTCCGAATCGGCTGTTTCTAATTTCCATAGGGTCAAGGACTCCCATCTCAAAATAGGACTTGTCTATTTCCGATTGAGTTTTTTTATTCGCTAGATCTTGCTCAGTGGTTCTAGGAGAGAGCGGGTTAAAAACTACTTTCCATTGTGGAATCGTTCCTTTCCACCATTCGGAACATTGAAAAGAAATTTCTGCGAGTCTTTCGTATGGATCTTTGAGAAAGCTAGATCTCCATTCTGTCGCTGTCTCATGCCACATTTCTTTATCGCCTTCCCCTGTTGCATTCATGCCTTGAGGAGCACGACCGAAAAGTTTGGTTGCAGGCACCCCTGATACAGACGACAGCTGAAACATAAATCTATCTGTAAGATCCGCAAGCCCTGTCGCATTGCTCGAAATCTTCGAATAATCCTCATTAGTATCCAGAAAAATTGTCTTCGCAATTCCTTTGGTGAGTTCCATGATTTGAGCACGCTGAACAAGTTGTTTTTCCCCTTCCTCGGAGCCGAGTAAATCCCTGAGACCATCTACTTTAAGTATGATGTTCTCAAAGTTCTCAATGATAGCACGAGTATTGACCATATTCGTCTCGTAAGACTGAGCCGCCTGTAACATCCAATCTATTACAGAGCCACCCCAACGATTACGATTGAGCCGGATTTTATCTGGCACCATAAGCCCAGGAAATTTCAAGCATCTAGACTCATGTATGTTATACGAGCCACCTTCCATAGGAATAATCTGATACTCGGCTGGTTGTCCAAACTTTGGTTTGGATGGTTCAGAATAATATTTCGCTACGTTCACCTGAAATCTATCGTATGACCTTAGTTCCATGATCTTTCTGATATTCGT
Source organism: uncultured Rhizobium sp. (assembly GCA_964502375.1). Lineage (GTDB taxonomy): Bacteria > Pseudomonadota > Alphaproteobacteria > Rickettsiales > UBA1997 > UBA2645. The sequence continues at coordinate 17,312 of CAZCWN010000006.1, forward strand.
TGCAAGTGGCTTAGTTAAGTCTGCCACTCCATCGTCGATAATCATAACAACGAGAGAGCCACCGTAAAGCGAGTTTTCCATGAGCGCCTTTATAAATGTCCGATCCACTCGCAAGGTATCCCATCTAGATATTAATTCGTTTTCTGTGTCGCCTTCAATCGTTACACCAGGAGCAACGATTCCAGCCGACATCATCTCTATGAGTCGCCTGAGAACACCCGACACCATATAAACGCTATCTGCATAATCTCTTGTTACATCTAGGAAGCCTTGAGGAGTCCATCCCGATGTTCTCGCCTTTTTGCCACCGATCCCAGTTAGGACATTAGCCCATCCATCTAGATTAGTAGTTTGTTTAATTTGTTTGGCTTTTGTGGTTTTCACATTTGAACCATCCTTTCCATATGATTGTAATTAGGTGCATTATTTTCTAACTCTGCGAAGGCTCCAGATGTTGAATCGATTTGATCGTCATTTTTTCCATTCGGGAAATATCTGTGTTCATCTATAAAATCTTTGTTCCATTCCGCTTGCTTCAACAGGACATTTCCTATCTCTACCTGGCAAGAATAATTTTCCGCTCGTGCCTCTTTGTTCGTATTGACCTTTTCAGCCTTTGCATTGAATCCTCGTAACATCCTTGTAGTTGCTTCGGCTGATTCCTTCCCACCTGATCCAGGTTCCTGTTCGTATCTTACGCGCACTTTCTTTCCATCTTTGAGAGCCGTGTCGTATATCATCTGTTCACGATTCAGAGCAGACCATTGACCTCGTATAACATCTTCGATAAAGAATTGACCGTTGGTTAATATATGCATGAGAGTGCCACTTGTATAGTCGCCTCCTCCCTCGGTGCCTCCTTTGTCCCAATATCTCACAGACATCTTGATAGGTGCTGGTGGTCTGCCTAATATAACTTTGAATTGATTGACTGCGAAGAATTCCCCTTCCTCGATTGTAGGATTTTGTTGATATAGAGAATTCCATGAAGTTTTCTTCATTAGCGACTTTCTAAGTTCTAAAAATTCTAGAGACTTTAACTCTGGGAAAAGTGGTTCACCTCGCTTTCTATATTTTTCGTCGGTCTCGGCAATTGCTGGGAAGGATATGATTTTAGCATTTTTGAATTTATCTCTGAGTCTTCCTTGTGGATCGTCTATATGCCAACGAGTAGCGATAGAAATAAATCCAGCATCATCTGAGAATCTTGAGTAATAATCATCGGTAAGCCAGTCCCAAGTCTTATCACGGATTAGTTGGGAGTTCGCTTGCTCACGTCCTTTAATAAGGTCGTCCATTACTCCGAGTCCAAGTCCTTCGCCTGTTACCGATCCCATAACTGTAGTGTTACGGAAACCACCACCTGTTCCTACATATTCCAAAACACTTTGAGTCTTAGTAGTTGTATTATTCTTTGTATTGGTTCCGATCTTTGTATCAGGAAAGCATCGTTTATACCTATCAGATTCTATAAGTCTTTGGAGTGTTAGGTTTGCTCTAACTCCTAAGCGATCAGAAAAGCTCGCATAGATTGTAGATCGAGATGGATCTTTACCTGAGATCCAGGCGATAAATTCCACAACAGCCCAACTGTTATGTGTCGGTATCATGGTGTCCCCAACCAAATAAAGCCCATCTGGATGTTCTATAGTTATGCAATGTCCCTGCTTGCCATATTCTCCTTGCTCAATTGATTCGATTGCTATTTTTCTATTTTTAGAAATCCGATCATTCCGCTTTCTTTCCAATACGCAGGGGACATATAAAGTTGGATTAAACCCTATAACGTAATATTCCTTTTTGCCTTGAATCCCACTTGAAGAAAGTTTTGGTTGCTCGGTAACGAATGAATAATTAAACCCTAACGTAGAAATTAACTTACAGAAATCTTTTGCTAAATTTATTTCTGATGTAGTAAATACATATCTATTTGTTCTTTGGTAATAATACCCGTCCGTATCAATTAAGCCAGCAAGCAAATCTAATCTTTGTTCTATGCTAGATTTGTAGTAATCGTCAGGTATTCTTTTATCTATCCATCTATTTGGACTAGAATAAATTCCTAATTCCCTTAGCCCTTCATCTAAGCCTGTTCTTGCAAAGTTAGTCGTATATACTCCAGTTGTTTTATGAACCCATTGAGCGGATGGTTTGTAGCCCAAAAAATTTAAGCGTTCTATTATTGCTAAATCTTTCTTGTCCCCTGTAATCGCTGGCTTTGACCTTGTCCCGTCACCAAGCCAAACCCCTAAAACGTACGGGTGAACTTTTAGTGATTTATCGTTGCCTATAGTTGCAACCTTATGGGGTAATTGATAGTAGTGCCTTGATGCCCTTTTGCCTTTGTTTGTAGTTAGCCTAGCATTAATTAAATTTTTAGTTTCAATTGTTTCATATTTTTTCTTATTCCTATTATATAAAGTCCACTCATGGTTTTCGTGACAATATATAATTTCACCATTTGTAAATTTTACCTTCATTGAGGATTTTGATTTTTCGGTCACATTTAAGACTTTTGAATATTGACCTGAAATATGGATTACGGAATCCCCAGTCTTTAATTCTCCATGCTTTTTCCAACCATCCTTTGTTAAAACTGGAGTTTCATCTGCAATTTGTTTCCCATGTTGAGGAGGAGCTTCGATTATAAGAACAGGTCGCTTCCCTTTTGCCGAATCCTCGTAAAACTCTTGTAATGCTGTGGCTAGGACTCTATGGAACCAACCTATTTTAAGTTTAGGATTTATAAATTGTCTAAAAGCCCAGAACGACTCACGAGCTTCACGGACTGCAAGCTCTTCTAGTATATCTAGATCATTTAGATTCAGGTTTGTCAAATATGACTCCCGGGAGTCCTCGTTTTTTTGCTTCGGCTAATAGTTGCTCGGTGGTGAGTGTTTGCTCTCGGTTGATTGATTCGCCTTTGGATGTATGGTCGATTTCCTGCTTATCTCTCCATAAATCGGGTCTACGGTTTTTAAGCCAAAAGATCATAGAAGTTGGATCGGGAGGGTAACGCTTAATAATTTCTTTTTCTACAATCATGCCTTGATATTGAGTGATATAAAGTTCTGGGTGTTCGTAGCCTAAAGCCCGTTGGTACAGAGAATTAGCAACCATTGAATCAGCTTCCTCTTTGCCCTCCTTTAGGGTCTGTAAAAACTCTGGAAACTCATTTTTCCATTTGTCGATTGTAGAATGGGAAACTCCGAGAAATCTAGCGAGGTCTTCGTCTTTTGCTCCAAGTAAGCAGTAGTTTTTTACGATCGGAAGAATATCAGGAGAATATTTGCTCGGTCTACCACCTTTAGATGGATTCTCCTTTTTCGGGGTCGCCACCTATTTCCCCCACACCTTTTTCTTACCATCCGTAATATGAACCCCGCGAGATCCAGAACGGATGAAATCCTTCGCTCGGTCAATTGCGTGGATTACATTGTATTCCCCGTCTAGGGTTCGGTTGTGTCGGTCTCGGATATAGAACATTATTGATTGTCCATCTCATCCCAGGTATTGACGACATGAATAGTCCAGCCGATTGCGGCAAGAAGTAGAAAAGAAACAGAGCCAAGTAAGATCCAGAACATATATAGTAACATTTCCCAAATCCTACTCCTCTCAGATTTCCTGTCAACTAAAAAAAGTGGATTCAGAAAAGGATTCTTACCACCTAACAAGGCTCGAAATTCCTCGATAATTTCTTGTCAATAAATTTCTGAACGATTCTAGAAAAGTGTCCATTCTCCCGTTCTCCCGTTCTCCAGTTGATTTTCAAAAAGTATTTTGGTTCCCCCCGATATTCTAACTGAGGACAATGAGGACAATAAAAAAACGTCCTATTCGTCCTCAGTTTAAAAATTGAAAAGGCTCTATACTACTTTTTTCTTATTATATTAAGGAGTAGAGGAGAAGATAAAGAAGAATGCATTTATAGCCCGATTTGAAGCATTTTAAGCTCTCCCAAACTCTCCAAAACCCCTCCCAAATTGGGTTTCTGAATCTTTAGTGGAGGAGAAAACGAGCGATTCCGCTCCAAAAAGCGCGTTTTAGACCGTTGCTCCCACTGGACAAAAATCAGCCTATTTATTAGGCAGCCGCTCCCACTCCCAAAAAAACAATGTGGGAGCAATTGGGAGCAAAAGCCCTTTTTTGGCTGTTTTTGCTTGATTCTCCCAAATCTCTAAATTTTAGTGGAGGAGAATTTTGCACTGCACAAAAACGCAAAAATATAACAAAAGTTAGATTGTATCGCATAATTTTTCTAAGAATAAGTTGACATTTCCGCTCCCATAAATAAGGTGGGAGCATGAATGAGAATAAGAAAAAAACCAAAGGGTATTTTTATGATGCAAGGCGAAACCAATACAGGGTTCGTTTTTCATTCGAAGGAAAAGTTTATTGTTTGGGCAGATATGAGACCCCCGAGATTGCTCATCACCAATACATACTTGCTTTAGGGAAATTAAAATATGCACAGGCAGAAGCCAAGGAGAAAACAAGTGGCAATAATTAGATTAGATTCAGGTGAACTAAAAGAGAATATAAAAATTGAAATCCGAGATAAAGGGAAATTAATCGGAATACTGGATTTTGCTAATGGAAATGTCGCATATCAAGACCTTTTGGAAAAAGAATTCATCCCAAAAACTAAGGGATACTATTTTGACCAAAAAAGAGGAAAATTCCGTGTCCAGGTTACCATCGATGGAAAGCGTAAGACGGTAGGGACTTACGACACCGAACAAGAAGCTGAAAAAGTTTACTTGGCATTAAAGAAAAAAGAAGTTTCGGCGAAGCATGGGAGAAAGAAAAACCCGCCGATTTGAGCGTCTTCGAGAGGCTTGGCGGGTCGTCTTAAGGACAAAAGAGGGAGGATCGGGAAGAAACCGATTCGTTCCCTCATTTGTCGTTTCATCATTAGCGGTGATAAAACCCCTCTTTTGGGTGGCTCAGAATTTTAAGGCTCTCTGAGTAGACTTATGAGGTGGTCATGGAAACCAACTAAATCTTCCCTTGACACCAAATCCCGTCAAGTAAAAAATTGAGTCTTAGGCATTTCCCCTCACTTGATAGCAATGTAAGTGAGGTTTTTTTTGTTCTTACTGTCCAAATCCTTTGACCATATTCGAATTTTTTCGATTGTTCTTTCTGGGTAGTAATCCTTGTAGAAATTGATGGTTGATTGCCGGAAATTCGATAGACTAAGAAGCCGAACTTCATCACCTGCGAAGTATTCCCGATAAAACTTATAGTGAGCATTGACATTGCAGATGAACATTTGCCCGCCTGTTTTGGGTCGATAGAATTGTACAACGTCGAATTCTCCTGTCTCAGATACATCCGTATGAGCCTTTGCAAGCTCGAGAACAGCTCGTCGTCTGATTTCCTTCTCCCAATCTGGAATCTTTGTCCAATCGTCTTTAGTCCGCAACTTGTCAATTTCGTCAGAAATCATATTTTCCCAAGCAGTAAAAACCGAATTCCAATATAAAAACGCTGAGTTCTTTTCCTTCATTTCAGTCGTAGACTCAATTTCTGATTTGGTCCGAATAAATCCCTCGGTCTCATAGAAATGTCGTCCTTCTGTAAGGATATGGTTTACTATTCCAGAGAGCTCACCACGGAGCTTAGTTTCGAAAAAATGTCCAATCTCTTTGGATTTCTGAATTTTTTTGAATTGAAATATCTTAAACCGTCTGAAATATCCATGCGACGTATCCGCAATAGATGGAAAGTGATTACTAGGTATGATCCACAACGCCCTAGATACAAAGCTAATAAGCCCTTTGTATTTTGGATCGCCTGTAATCACAGAGTTCCCGGTTATTCGTTTAAACATAGCATCGGGAATAGTGAAGTTTTTCGGCACCTCGTCTGCAATATTTAGCATTTTATTGTATAATTCCGCAGTATAATGCGTCTTTTCTATGGTCTCAATGGCAAGAGATGACGTTCGTTTGTCTCCTATCAACGCCTTGCAAAGCTGGATGAATTCCCCTTTCCCGTCGTTTCCGTCTCCATGAAGCCATAGAACTATTGATTTAGAACGATCGCCCGAAATTAAATAGTAGAGAGCCTTGAGCAGTTCCTTTTTATCCTCTGGATCTCTCGTCCAAGCGGACAAAGCCTCCTTGAAGTTCTCACAATCCGCTGCCTCGTCAAATTTGATTGGTAGCTTGTAGTTTAGGAAAAATTCAGGAGAGTGAGGAACAAGTCTTCGCTCCTTAAGGAGATAAGTTCCATTTGAGAAATTGATGTAATCCTTATGGTGGTCGAAAGAAGTTTCTGGAGCCGTGACAAGTTTTACTCGAATATCCTCTAATGCCTGTTTCCTCGTTTTTGACAAATCAATTCGATTGTCTGGAGCTGTGATTTTTTTTGCGATTTCGTCGGAAGAAACCATGGCAAATTCCTCTGAGAAAAATTGATAATATCCGTCTTGGTAGTAATAATACAGAGATTCGGACATATCATTGAAGCGAGTTGCTTTCTTGACATGATAGGATCCAAACCATTCGTCAATAAGCTGGTCGTAAGCTATATATCTAAGAGTGTTTAGCTCTAAATTGTATTTTTTCACTTCGTCTTTATGTTGATTTGGAGCAATTTCTTTAGGAAATCCGTTGTTTTCAGCGATTATTCCTAGAATCTCGTTACGTTTCGCCTCTGGAAGTAGTAGTGCCTTCCATATCTTGGATAGTGTATCATCATCGAGAACCGAGTCTGGATTCTGCGGACGGTCGAATGCTTGCGGGATACGTTCAAGCTCGATTTCATCTTCTGTGAGAACCACAGCAAATTCAGGAGTCGCATTGATTTCCTCAATTAACCGCTCTTTGGATCCACCCGAAGCAAAAAAATCATCTATGTCACCACCGCCTGGCATACCTAGACGAGACATATCAGGAGCCTTTATCGACTTGGTTTTGACTCGCTTTTGGATCATTGATGCCAGTCCACGGGCACCAGCCCGACCCGCTGGATCATTGTCAAAAAATATAACTACTTTTTTATTCGAGAAAATATCATACTGTTCAAGTGGAAGCTTGCCAGCCGAACCCTCACCGTCGACGGGTGAGATTCCATGATGTCCCGTATGCTCCCAGAATGCGAACATATCCCACTCACCAGCTAGAACGAAAATAAATTCATCGGTTGGCTTAATCCTCTCAGTATTCAGCCATTTTCTATCATTGCGATATTTGCCAGGAACAGAAATCCAACGATTATCAAAATTCAGGTGCTTGGTACAACCAAGAGTCGCATTATCAGGAATAGCAATATTATGGTAGAATCCTACACCTGATTTCTTCAGAAATTTGATCGACTGTAAATTAAATTCATTTATTACACGAGGAGAGAGACGGTGTTTTTTGCCTGTTTTATTATGCAGAAATAGAACGAGGCTCTCGATAGTTGATCTGTCAGAAAATTCTCTGACCTTGCCCGACCTATAACCTAACTCGAATACTGATTTTAGTTTGTAATCGCAAGCGAAACAACTGCCTTGGTGTGGCATTTTCTCATACCACCAAAATTTCTGCTTTGCTCCGCAATTCGGGCAAGTTGCTAGATACCTGTCTGAGCCTCCCTGTTTTTTTGAGCCAGGGAATTGCTCATGCATGAATTGTAGTGCACCGTCGTCGTATTCTGGTTGATTCATCTAACGTCCTTTAAATGTTTAACGAGGTTTTCGAATCCCTCTTCTTTATTTTTTATTGTCTCGATAATAGCATCTTCAACTGTCTCTTTGCCAGATGGGAGGACTGTTTTAAAGCGGATCATTCTCATAGATTGCTTTTGTCCTGACCTTTGAATACGTCCGATAATTTGCTGATCCGTGTCATAGGAATATCCATAGGAATATCGAATCATTAGTGAACAGTGGTTCTGTAATCCATCAATCCCTACTCCTCCAGAGTCCTCTTGAATGATTAAAACATCTAATTGATTTTTGGAAAAATCGTCTATATAAATGTTTCGCTTTGCATCGTTAATTTTCCCAGAAATTTCACCAAAACTATAATTTTTTTCTTGCAATAGTTTTGAGATTTGTTCGATCTCTTGCGAGTAGGAAGCTGTGATTATAACAGGCTCGTCGATTCCTTCGAGGAAGTCTTCTAGAGTTTTTATCTTATCTTGGTTAAAAACTAACGTCTGTTTCTCTAGTGTATCATTTACGAAACCTGAACATAACTGCCTAAGCTTTGTAATCTTAGCGATTGCAATAGCCGCAACGATTTTATTTCGATTGTAGTTTTTAACTTCGATTATTGCATCTCGCTTCATCGCATTATAATGAGTGAGTGCGTCACCCGATAATTCAATTTCAATGATTTGCTCTGTAAGTTCAGGCAACTTCAAAACATCTTGAGTAACAATGTAAGAAATGGATTTTACTTTATCCCAGAATTCTTTTCTCATTGCTTCATTAAACGTAAAATTAAAGCCCATATAGTCAGAGGTGAAATATCGCTTACGAAACATATAGAAGCTTGCACCAAATCTTTCTCCTCGGTCGAGAAAAGTTATAAGCCCATAAAGATTTTCGTCTTTTGACCTGCGAGGAGTTCCCGTAAGTATTTCTTTATTCTCAATATTTGCAGAAAGAATCATTGCGTTCTTGTATGTCCTCGTTCGAGTATTTGCAAAAAATTTATGAGCTTCATCGGCTGCGATAAAATCGAAATTCCTCTCTATAAGTTTTTCTAGAATTCTCTCATTTAATAGAGTCTCGTAGTTGGTTATATAAAAATATCTATCGTATGACAACCGTTGGATTTTCTCGTCTGTCGTGCCTGTTATATTTATATATGTAGCACTTGCACCAAGGTAGGATTGTATAGCATTGTTCCAAGACGTAAAAACAGACTTCGGACAAAGGATTAAAACCTTGTCTCCTACTCGTGCTTTATGTCTGAATTTCTCTAGATAAGCATACGTCTTCCCTGTCCCAATTGCAGCCCAAAGATTCGAATAAGGCATATCACCATAGCGTAATACATATTCTTTTTGGTGAGGAAAAAGAAATTCTTTTATCTTCATAGGATCAACCAACCTACGAGCAGGCTTATTCTCAATAATAGCTTTATACTGTCTCGCTTCATTGATCTTATCTAGGATTGTAGAGAATGGTAGCCCGTTCTTCGAGCAGAATGTCTGCCAATAAGTCTCAGGAATCTCCCAAAGTTTCTTGCCTCGATATTTCCCAAATCCTATAGGATCGCATAACGAGGCACCCGATGATTGCGTAAGCTCTTTGAAGTTAGTTAGCATATTTACGTGGCTTCTTAGTAAGAGCTAAAATATTTAAACGATTTCGCATTTCTAAAAATCTATCCAACAGAACTGGCATGGCTTCGCTGTTCCAAATAGGCATGTATATTTTCCTCTTACTATCATAATGTAAAATGAAAGCCGACGAATAAAACTCACCCATAAAATTCAATTGCAGTTTGCTTGGTTCGTCATCATCTATTTTAATTTCTACTAACATCGCAAGTCCGTTTATAGATATTAGCGTGTCAAAAATCCCGCCTCGATTCGAAGCATGAGCCGTAAGCACTGTCACCTTATAGCCTAATACCCGTATGTCTTTTACAATATCAGATTGTTTCATTTTCCCCTCTCTTGATAAATATAAACCTCACACCAAGCATCGTTTTCTTCCCGATGAAAATTAGAATAGACTTGGTATTCACTTGGTTCAATTAGAAACCGCTTGCACGTATTACGTGAAGGGCAATTGTCATCGTTGCATTTTGATATGTCGGTCATGGTGTTACTCTATAAATTTTAAATAGATTGGTTCTACGAACCATTTGAAATCGGATTTTTTCCCCATGATAAGATAAGATTTAGTTAACTTGTCAAAATGAGAAAAAATCACAATTTCATTCTTTTTTACATTTGCCCCATTTGGTTCGTTTATCAGAACTTTCATTTTATCGCCAAACTTTGGTTTTTTTGCTTCCATATTTCTCCCACCTTCTTTTATAATTCCCGAGATATTCCACTACCTTGATTATTTTTTAATCTGCCTATCGGGGTCGGCTATGTGGCGATTCGTATCTACTCAAATCGTTCGTTGTGATCTTACAATTATAAGACTATTCGCCTAACAGGTCTTTGAAATTGGTTTTGAATTGGTCTTGGTAAATGCGAGACCTATCATAACTGCCAAGTAAGTCAACATGCTTAAAATCACCATCTTCGTCAATTGAGTAATTCATCTTCAACTCATCCAAAAACCCTCTCTCTGCTTTTGTGCAGGTTGGCATAGTATCATAACTTGAACTGCTATCGAATGACTTGGTTTCTAGCTTCTCGATTCGTTCTTCAAGAAGCCCGATGCAATCAATGATTGTCTCAGTAACATGCAATTCTACCCCTAACTTACTGTATTCGTTGTAAATTTTTTCTTTGTAACTCATATCTCCTCCTAAGGAAAGCTCGGAGTCTCCTCCGAGCAAAGTTTCTAGAATGGCATATCATCGCCGTTAGGGTCTACGTCAGTTCCTTTGAACGATTCCTTTAGGCTCTCGGCGAATTCTTGCCCAGGGGACGGGATTTCTTTCTCAGTTACAGCCGTTCCGAAATTTGATCCTTCTGCATTCTCGACCGCTGCTCTATGAGTAAGAGCTATTTCGTTTAGCATTTTAACACCATAAGGCGAAGTTCTGTAAACATCAATAGAAGGGTGAGCAAATTGGAGATTTCCGTCTGCATCTTTCGCAAGAGTAAAATCAATTCTTTGATACTTAGTCTTATTTTTTGACTCAGCATTTGAAAAGAAAATGTTTGTTCGAACTAATGGCAATGGGATATTATAGCCTTTTGCAACTTTTCGCAAAGCATTAAAGCTCATAACGGTTGTTACGGAAAAGCTAGCGGCAACAATATCCACACCTGTTTTATATGATTTAGGTAAAATCATAAACAGATACAGCCTTGTCATATTGCCCCGGATTTCTTCATGTTCTTTGGTTAAATATTGCCCGTATCCATTGATTTCAAAGTTTCCTTTAGAGTTCAGCGGATCGTAAGTGACTGCAAGAATTTCGTTTTCTTCATCTGTGAAATCATTCTCTTTCTTTTCTGGACTTTCTACGTGTCCTCGTTTAAGTCTTATCACCTCATGACCATAGTAGATTGTAGCACCTTTGATTTCTGAGCCTTCCCAGATTACTTCGTCGGTTGCGTTATCAATGATTTGGAATTCTCCCAAAAGAGAAGGTCTAGATAAAAAGTATTTATAACTTTTTAAATATCCCTCTTGAATCGGAGCCATCCCACCCATAACCTCTTCCTCAGTGAAGCCTTGGAATTCTTTTGGAATTGCCACGGCGGTTTCGTTTTGTTTTGTTAAATCTGTCATTCTTTTGTTCCTTTTATTTTCTTACTTGTAATACTTGGTATCGTCTCATGATACAATAGCCCGTCTGTTGCGAATTGGTTGATCGTCTCAGGTTCGAGTTCTTTCCAGACTTTTTTTAACGCCACGGCTGGGTAGTATGCTGTCTCAAAGAATACGGCTTCGTCGTAGCCTAACTCTCCAAGTCGTCTATACAAATCAACCTTGGCAGAGTGATTGCTCACAGATTCTTTTACAAAAATCTTATGGTCATACTTAAACTTGTATTTTTCGTCATCGATTACAAGCTCCGACACCATGTTGTTCGTTGCTTCCTCAAGAATCTCACTATCAAGATTCTTGATATGTTGCTTTGTCGCCTTCATTACTGTCTCAAGATCCTCTAGGTTCTTAAGCGCCTCGGCTCGTTGTTTGATTTTACTAGCTATTTCCATTTAATTCCCTTGCAATATCATCTAGATACTGCGTTTCTTTTTTATTTTGATCTAAATCCAACGGCTCACCATTATAGAGCCTAATTCCATTTCCTGTTTTCAATTTTTTTTTTCGACTTCAACCTCATTCTCAACTATTACACCTTTTTGCATTCCGAATGGTGTAATTATATCCACATCCCCAGACAAATTTTTAGATTTTTGTACAGTTTTTGCCGCTTCCAAATCTAATTTAAAAATTGCTTGGACTGTTATCCCGGCAATACCCATGAGAGGAATCGGAATCGATGCCCAATACACCCAGAATTTCTGTAGATTGTCTAGCTCATTAATCCTGTCTAGTGTCAATTGCCGTCCGTCTGTCTGAGTCATATTAGCAAAAGCATATAATATATTCCCTGATACGTTTATCAGAAAAAACAGTATTAATATACTTATAAGCAGTAGCATAACGAAGAATTGTTTTTTACGCTTGGCTATCAAGTCAGCGACTCCCATACCTGTAAGGACTTCGAAAATTTGCAATCCAGCGGCGGCAAGCCACGTCATACCTGAATCCCTAGATGTGAACTTCTCCACAACCTTTAGGGCTTCTGATATATGCTCGGTTGAAAGGAGCAGAACGAAGAACGTAGCTGTCAGCGTGCCATAATATTTAACTTGTGCGTATGTCATTGGTTAGCTCCTTTTTAATTTTTCTAAGGTCGGAAAGACTATAATTTTTCCCTTCAATTTTAATACTTAGCCCTTTATATTTAAAATCGGAAGTTAAAACTGAGACGCTAACTCGAAAATACATTTCATTCGAGATGGGTACTTTTTTAATTTTAAACCAAGATCTTTTAATTTTCATCGCCTAGTCACCCTCGTTTCCTCGAATATCTTCAACCCTGGAATCGAACGAACACCCGATTTGATCGCCGCTTGGATTTTGGCATCATCTGGTTTTAGATATTCACGAGAAAGCTTCGCCTTTTCAACTATCTGATAAGTCCAGAATTTAGTCGTCGAGACAGTTACGTTAGGTGATACAGGTCGGGGCAAAGCATCAACGGGCTTGCCACTAATGATATTCTCGGCGGATTCTTTCGCTTCTTGCGCTAGTCTCGCCTGCTCTCGCTTCTGCTCTGCTCGGACGAAGTCATCGACCTGCTTGATAAGTCCTTTGGACATTTGATCCAGCTTATCCAGAACGGGCTTGAATATTCCGTTGATTCTACGTTGCTCCTCTAATGCTGGTTTCGTGGCATCTTGCCGTTTTGCATCTAACATCTTCTGAAGTTTTGACAACTCAATAGACGTAGCTTTTTTTTGCTGTGCATTCTCGAGAGTAGTCTCAGTCCTAGATAATTCTAGTAAGCTCTCGACTTTCTGGAGTGCACCGTCTAACTCGATTGTGTCGATTACTACGATTTCTTTCATGGTCTGAGTTCGAGCCATCGCTTGTGCCATTACATCTTCGTCGAATGGTGTTGTGTCGCTCATAACTTAAACTTCCTTAGAGCCAAAGAGACAACAGCGGAAAAAGAAAGTTTTACATTTTCTTTTTTTAAGTAAGCTTTTTTTATTGCTTCTGCTTTTTGTATATCTTCGTCTTCTAAATACGTTGATTTTAGTATTTTCATTTTACCCCTTTTATCCGAATAGGATTGTTGCTTCGTCTTGGACGTTGGCTAGTGCGGTTTCTAGTTCTTTGATTTGTTTTCTGGTTTCGGCTGCTTTTTTTCTTAGAAAATATTCACGAGCTTCTTCCTTAAGAATATTAAAATCCTTGGCAACGTCGCCCCATCGAGCAATTAGATAACGAGATGATTCAGAAAAATAATTCCACGATTTATTCTCTGGATATTTTGCGTGCATCTCTTCTTTAGATTTAAATTGTTTATCCGAGCCTTCACCAGATGATAACTTCCAATGACCACAAATTCCGACGCAAACAGGATCAGGGACTTCCTCGTTATGCCAAATTTCAATCTTTTGGAAATAATTCTCTCGGTTCGATAAAGAAATTAATTTCAAAACTTCCAAAGGAATTGTTTTTGTGTATTCTTTATAATCCGATTTAGACGGACATAGAGTTTCAAAAACTGCCTTGTGAGTGTTTGACATTGGCAGAAATGGAATCGGGCTTTTATCACCGTTCTTAGGTTGTTTCTGCAATCCTAATTCTTGGACAAGCTGATTCCATTCGTCTAGTTTGTTTTCGTCATGAATAAGTTCCACGTTTTCTGGCATTAAGTAATTTTCTACTACGTTCATTTTTTACCTCTCGTAAATGACATTAATTTAATTTAATTAAATTGTCTAGCTTTTTATTTCATCCCAGCACAAAAAAATAGCGTAGTGCCGACAATGAGCAGAGCAAGTGCAAAGACTATAATGCAGTCGTAAATGTTTGGGCGGTTCATATTGCTCTCTCCATCAGATCAGAGTTCTCGTAAATGGTGCCGATTTTTTTACCAGTATGTGCATTCGAATAAAAGTTTGGATATTGTATTGAATTTGTGGATGGCAAATATTTAAAATTCCAAGCAGAAAAATTAAATTCAACTAAGGCAACGAATCCCTCTCTTCCCCAAATATCATTCTCATATAAATCACAGCCCGTTTTATCTTGCGAACCCGTCCATTGGTCTCTACCAATAAGTTCCCAGTAAGGGTTGAAATATGTTGTCACCCGATGACCTTTTTCTAGATTAACAATATCGACTTCTAGGATATTAATTAGCCCATCTTCTTTTCGTTTAAACACATATCTGAATTTTATCTCTCTCATATCCACACCTTCAATACTAATATTCCCTCGATCTCAAAACGCTTGGCTTCTCGTAGTTTTCTAGCTATATACTGTGCAAAATACATAGTGCCAAGTGTCGCAAACATAACTGTATAAGATAGTGATGTTAAGATTTCTGTCATATGTGTCCCTCTTGTGCATAGATCGAAAATCGACCGTTTTTGTTGTGGAGTTGGTAGAGTTCTGGATACATATATCTATAGAACGCGTAGTGCTCATTTTTCCATTTCCATTCATATCTACCAACATCTGTATTTTTAAAACATATGTTTCCATTTGGGTCATCAACAACCCATAAGGTGATTTCTTTAGGGATTTTACCGAGGATATGTTCCTCCACAAACCTACCACAAATATACAAACCACCATTTGACATATAATCATCCGCCCACTTCGCATATGTCAAATGCATCTTCTTCATATTATACTTGCTGTTTTTATCCATTTTGCTTGTCTCCTTAAATTTTCCTTTCTCTCTGCA
>CAZCWN010000007.1:0-32328 GCA_964502375.1 uncultured Rhizobium sp.
TAATCACCCACAAAAACCTTAATAACGAGAAGCCAACTTAAAATTATCGAATAATGTGCATTACACACTGACATAATCTGCATGGCCACGCTCTAAGGAGCAAATTAAAAACTGGATCCCGCAATCTGCAAAATCCAGTTTTCTTTATTTTCTTAACAAATTTTTAAATCGCAAATTTTTTTAAGAAATACAAAGAAAAACCCTTACATGAATTTCATGTAAGGGTTTTTAAGATCCTTATTTTACAGAATCTTTCAAAGCTTTACCAGCAGCAAATTTTACTCTTTTAGAGGCTTTGATCTGGATTTCTTTACCAGTTTGAGGGTTACGACCTTTTCTAGCAGCAGTTTTAACTACTTTGAAAGTGCCGAAACCAATCAAGGTGACTACATCACCTTTCTTAAGGGCTTTTGCAGTAGCTTTTAGGAAAGCTTCTACAGAAGCGCTAGCATCTTTTTGAGAAAGACCAGTTTGATTAGCGATTTCTTTGATTAAATCTGTTTTGTGCATTGTTAGATCTCTTTTTTTATTAATAATTAGAAAACCAAACATGCCCCGAAGCAGCTTGTACACTGCCTCGGCGGCAAGTTGGGGCGGGAAACTATATACAGGAAATTTGAAAGCAACTGTTAATTTTGCAAATTTCGCAAAAATTTTTTTTGTCCCAGATTAGAGCAGGCGCGGCTCGCTCGCAAATACATCTTTTTCGGTTACAATAAAATCAAGCCTCCGGTCGGTTTTTTCTATTGGTAAATCGTGCTCAGCCCTTTGAAATCCATAAGCCAGGCCAACTGTTAAAATTTCTGGTTTTTGTTTTTTTAAAAATTCAATTGTACGGTCAAAAAACCCTCCACCCATACCCAGCCTATATAGATGACGATCAAAAGCAAGTAATGGCAAAAGCAGAAAATCTGGCAAAACTTCCTTACCAGAAATTGGTTCAAGGATTTTAGGGTAAAATTGATTTGCCGCGAACTGATCTGTGCTCTCAGACACTAAAAATTTTAGCGGATTATTTGGAGCAATGATTTTTGGGTAAGAAAAAACAATATTATTTTTTTTGAGAAATTCAGCAATTATGTCAGTTCTAACCTCGTTTGAAGTGGCTAAGTAAAGCGAAAAAATTTTGTTAGTTTTTTTTGGATAAATTTTTGGAAAAAGATTATTTAAAAAATTTTCATTTATCGCGCGCGATCTTTCTTTAATTTCATCTTTTGTAAGCATTAACCTATTGATTCTAAAGGTCTGGCGTAATTTTGTTTTTTCAAGATTAACTGAGCCCATCTAATAATTTTGGGTTTTTTTAGTAAGATTCTCTATATGCTCAGCGATATTTTCCATAATTTTACTTGCTGAATCATACATGTATTGATCATTGATTTCATTACTCTCGTTGCCACCCTCCCCTTCTTCAAGAAACTCATTTTTTTGTTGTAATTCCTCTTCAATAGTTAAAGCACAAATCGCCAGAAGAGTTTTCTCATCGACATTTTTTATATATACAGAAAGTTGATCCAGCCTTTGATTTAGCTGGCTAGCAAGGTGCACCAATTTTTCTTTTTCTTCTTCCTCGCAACTAAGTTTATAAAAACTTTTGCCAATTGGTAATTCTATAATCATGAAGAAAATTCCTCTTCTTGCATTGCCTCTTCAACCGCTGCCAAACCTGATTCTATAATAGACAAGCTTGATTTTTCCCTACGAAATTCCGCAATTTTTTCAGCTAAAATTTTGTTCTTTTCATTTAGAAATTCAGTTTCCTTGCCAAGATCAAAAAGGTTTTTTTGCAGATTATTAATTTCCGAACTGAGATTTTGAATTATTGCTTCCTGTTCAATTATTTTTGCTCGTAAAAGGCTATCATCACTAGTTGCATCAAGCATTGAGGCGCTAACTGAGTCCTCATAAATTTTTCTTTTTACTGTTTTTTCAAGATCAGTAAGAGCGATGGCAAGCCTTTTTCGAGCCACTTCAAATCTAGCTTCAGCCACCGTTCTTGTCATTAGCTGCGATAATCTTTATTGATTTTGATATATTCTTCATTGAGGTCACAAGTCCACACAATATACCTGTGTACGCCGATTCCCAGGTTTACTGAAATTTTTATTGCAGAGTTTTTTAAATATTCATGCACTGCTTTTTCAACATAAGCAGGATGTTTGGCTCCATCTTTGGTTAATTGGTGATCGCCAATTTTGACAATAACTTTTTCTGGCGAAGTTTCTTTGCAAGATTTGCCAACTGCCATTATAATCCGCCCCCAATTAGGGTCAGCACCAGCTAGCGCAGTTTTTACTAAAGGAGAATTGGCGATAGAAAAAGCAACTTCCTTGGCTTGGATATTGCTTATTGCGCCTTCCACTTCAATTTCAATCAACTTTTTTGCTCCTTCGCCATCAATCACAATTTTTTTGGCCAACTCTAGTGCTACTTCTTGCAAAACCTGTTTAAATTCTGAGATTTCTGGGGCTTCAGAATTAGTAATCTCATGGTTTTCGGCAGTTCCAGTTGCAAAAAGCATAACTGTATCATTCGTTGACTGGTCGGAGTCTACAGTAATTGAGTTAAAACTTTTTTCTACAGCTTCTTGCAGCAAAGTTTCGAGAGTTGTTGGTAGAATATTAGCATCAGTAAAAATATAGCTGAGCATAGTTGCCATGTTGGGTGCCACCATACCCGAGCCCTTGGCAAAACCAATTATGGCAACTTTTTTTCCAGAAATTTCACAACTTCTCTTGATTAATTTTGGTTTAGTATCAGTTGTCATTATAGCACGAGCAGCCTTTTCCCAGGCTGATTCATCATCTGTCAAATTTTCAACCAACCCAGGAATTGCTGAAGTAATTAGATTAACCTTTAACGGCTCACCAATCACACCTGTAGAAGAAATAAAAACCTCTTCTTCTCCACATCCTAGAACTTTAGCAACCTTATGAGCTGTTTTTAAAACTGCTTCTTCTCCTTCTTTTCCAGTAAAAGCATTAGCGTTTCCAGCATTTACTATCAAGGCTTTTGCCACTGCATTTGAATGAGGTTTTAATTTGCTATTTTCAATATTTTTTCTGCACCAAACCACAGGGGCTGCAGGCATGGAAGAAGTGGTGAAAACGCCAGCGACATTTGCTGGCTTATCAAATACCACCAGTAATAAATCATCACGGTCTTTATATTTTATTCCGCTGTTAGTGGTAGCAATTTTTACTCCTTTTATGGAGTTGTGTTCTGTAGACCTGAGGCTGTATATCATAATTTGATCTCCTTTGAAAATTCTTCAACTTTACTTGTCGCAGCAGTAATAATTTCCGTTACAGGTTTTTTGTTTAAATAGTTTTCGTCAATTTCTTTCACTATTGCCGAGCCAATAACCACGCCATCCGCGCCAATTTGGGAAAATTCTTGTGCTGCATTAGGGGTTTTAATTCCAAAGCCAATGACTATAGGCAAATCGGAAACTTGGCGTAGCTTTTGCAAATTATTTTTATTTTCTGTGATATCCGCAGATTTAGTGCCTGTGATCCCCAGCATTGAAATCAAATATAAAAAACCGCTGCTTTTTACAGCAATTTTTTTGGCTCGCTCTTGACTAGTAGTAGGAGCGATTAATCCAATTAAATCAAGGCCGCTGCGCGAAATTTGTGGCAAAATTTCTTCCTCTTCTTCTAAAGGCAAATCAACAATCAAAAAGCCATCGACCCCTGATTTAGCTGCATCAACGAAAATTTTATCCAACCCGTATTTCAAGATTTGGTTATAATAACCCATTAAAATCAGAGGCGTTTTTTGATCATTTTTTCTAAATTCAGCCACCATTTCGAGAGTTTTCTTTAGCGTCATACCATTAGCAATGGCGCATTTTGCAGCGGTTTCAATAATTGGTCCATCACCAGCAGGATCAAGAAAAGGCAATCCAAGTTCAACAATGTCGGCGCCTTTACCAGGCATTGCTTTAAGGATCTCTAAAGATGTGTTATAATCAGGGTGACCAGCGCAAATATAAGCCACGAAAGCGCATTTTTTCTTGGCTTTTAGCTCAGCAAATTTTTGTTCGATGCGTTTCACAATTTAACTCCCAAGTAATTGGCAACAGTATTGATATCTTTGTCCCCGCGTCCAGAAAGATTGGCGACAATAATTTGCTCTTTTGTCATTTTCTTAGCCAGGTTGCAAGCATAGGCTATAGCATGAGATGACTCTAGGGCTGGTATAATCCCTTCCCTTTTGCACAAAAGCTGAAAAGCCTCTAAAGCCTCGTCATCAGTGGCACTAACATATTCAATACGTTTGATAGAATGGAGATAAGCATGTTCAGGGCCGATTCCTGGATAATCTAGGCCCGCGGAAATAGAGTGAGCATCCTGAATCTGGCCGTCTTCATTTTGTAAAAAATAAGTTTTATTACCATGTAAAACCGCTACACTTCCTTTTGAAATTGAAGAAGCATGAGCACCACTCTCAAGCCCTTTGCCTGCAGCTTCTACGCCATACATTTTAACTACCCCGTCATCGATGAAAGGATAAAATAATCCGATAGAGTTTGACCCTCCACCAATGCAGGCAACTAAAGCATCCGGGAGCCTTCCTTCAGCTTGTAAAATTTGTTCTTTGGTTTCTTTACCTATCACTGAGTGAAAATCACGAACCATGGCAGGATATGGATGCGGGCCAGCAACAGTGCCAAGCAAATAATAAGTTTCATTAGCATTAGCGATCCAATCACGCATAGCCTCATTGATGGCGTTTTTCAAACTTTTAGAGCCAGTTTCAACTGGCTTAACTTCTGCTCCTAATAACTTCATGCGAAACACATTCGGCGCTTGTCTTTCTACGTCTTTTGCTCCCATGTAAATTGTACAAGGCAGGGAAAAAAGAGCGCAGACAGTAGCAGTTGCAACTCCATGCTGCCCTGCCCCGGTTTCAGCAATAATGCGCTTCTTCCCCATTTTTTTCGCCAACAAAATTTGGCCAATGCAATTATTGATTTTGTGAGACCCAGTATGATTTAGCTCGTCTCTTTTTAGATAAATTTTAGCGCCTCCCACTTTCGCAGTAAGCTTTTCCGCTAGATAGAGTGGGCTTGGACGGCCAACGTAATTTTTTAAATAATAGGCAAATTCCTTTTGAAAATCAGGGTCATTTTTAATTTTTTCGTAAGCCTCACCAAGCTCTATAATTGCTGGCATCAAGGTTTCAGCCACATAGCGCCCGCCAAATTGACCGAATTTTCCGTTTTTGTCTGGTTGGTTATAAATCATTTCTGGTTGGTTATAAATCATTTTGATGATTGGTTAAGAACTTGAAAGGCGGGCAAGCTAGAGACCCTTACGAATTTTTCTACAGAAATCAGGGTTCCCGCACCCTAAATCCTTTTTAAGCACAATGAGTGCTTGCATCGAGCGCCACCCTGCCCTTTTTCACCCTTTCAGGAGAGGGCTGCAGAGCTATTTAAACAATTAAATAAATACTTACAAAATCACCCATCTTTCAGTTGACTTGGCAATTTCCTTCCATAATTTTCACATAAATTTCCATGAATTCCCAAAAAATCCAAATTTTTTCCATAAGCTTCGATGGCTTTGTTCCTTTCTACATTCATAAACAAGATCGACAGCAAAGGCCGCGTGTCAGTGCCGGCGCAGTTTCGCTCGTCCTTGGTGAATAGGGATTTTTCTGGCGTTGTGGTTTATGAATCTTTTGTGAATGAGTGCATTGAGGGCTGCGACATTGAGCGCATTAAAAAAATCTCCGAATCAATCGATAGTCTTGACCCTTTCTCGGAAGATCGTGATGCCCTTGCAACTGCCTTGTTAGGCGGATCTGTACAACTTGCAATTGATGCTGATGGGCGGGTTATTTTACCAGAAAATTTGCTAAAAAAAGCCAAGATAAAAGATTCTGCAGTATTTGTTGGTAAAGGCGCGACTTTTGAAATTTGGCAGCCGGAAAAATTTGAGGAATACATGACCAAATCTAGAAAAGAAGCTAAAGGAAAACTCAATTTGGTGCGCCTGAACAAATGAAAAACCTCGACTTCCACAAGCCAGTTCTACTAGCAGAAGTTCTGCACAATTTGGCTCCGAAAAGTGGAGAGGTATATTTAGATGCAACCTTTGGAGCCGGCGGTTATTCACAAGCAATCTTGAAATCTGCCGACTGTAAAGTTTACGCCATAGATCGCGATATAACTGCCCAAAAATTTGCTGAAAAATTAAGGGAAAAATTCCCAAAAAATTTTGTTTTTTTGCGCGGAAAATTTTCGGAAAGCGAAAAGCTTTTAGCTGAAAAAAATATCACCGAGCTTGATGGAATGGTCTTCGACATCGGAGTTTCATCAATGCAATTTGATGATAAATCTCGAGGTTTTTCTTTTGATTCTGATGCCAAGCTGGATATGAGGATGGATCAAGCTTCCCCTCTTAGCGCTTATGAAGTGGTTAATGAAACCCCAGAAGAAGAATTGGCAAGAATCATCAAAGAGTTTGGTGAAGAACCAAAAGCAAAAAGAATTGCAAAAAAAATTATTGAGGCCCGCAAGGCTAAACCAGTCACTAGTTGCCGCGATCTTGCTGACATTGTTAGATCTCTTTACGTTGGCTATTCGAAAACCGATCCGGCAACTAGAACCTTTCAAGCACTAAGGATTTTTGTTAATCAGGAATTGGAAGAGCTTAAGGCTGCCTTGGCCTCCTCTGTAACTTTGCTTAAAAAAGGGGGGCGCTTAATTGTGGTTTCTTTCCATTCTTTGGAAGACGGAATCGTCAAAAATTTTTTAAAGAAAGAATCTGGCCTAGATCAAACAGTTTCAAGATATCAGCCCGAAAATCAGGAACAAAAATTAGCAAAAAAATTTCACATTATAACCAAGTCGGCAATTTCTCCTAATAAAGAAGAAGTTACCGAGAATATCCGCGCGCGCTCAGCAAAAATGCGCGTTGCGGTTAGGATTTAATTTTCTAAAATGAAAGAACTTTGGCAATCAATCGACAAATTTCGTCTAGCCAATAGCACCATTATTGGTTCTATCTTTTTAAGCATTCTTTTCATGTTTGCTGTGCAATTCAAAATTGAGGCTCTACAAGACGAAATTATAAAAACCGAAAGCGAAATTGCTTCCTATGAAGATGAAATCCAGCTTTTAGAAGTGGAGTGGGTTTACTTAACCAGGCCTGAACGCCTAAGAACACTGGCTTCGCTTTATTTGAAGGATAATGGCTATGCTTTGGCAAGCCAAATAAAAGATACGAACCAATTAGAGCAGTTTTATTTTGCTAATTATCAAAAAATTGAATCAAAGCAGGTTGCTTCGAATGAAGATGAGAGCGGATCTAGGCAGGTTTCGTTTTAGGTTAATGGTTCTCAATGCCTTGATGTTTGAGTAGACCCTTTTAGATAAAAGCACTTAGGTCTTAATTCACATTATATAGCCTTTATGTGATCCCTATATTTCTTGCCTTTTTTCTTCTCTGCTTACTTTTTCAGCGCTTTGAGGTTTGAAGATTTATGTCTTTATCTCATCAAACCCCATGGCACTGCTTAAATTTCTTCTTACTTCCACAAGGACAAGGTTCATTTCTTCCAACAGTGCCCCAGCTGGCGGGGTTACGCGGATCACGATCTTTAGGATCAATTTTATTTCTTATCTGTAGTATAAGTTGATCTGATTTTGCCTCATTTCTAACTGGAGCACCTTCCAAAGCGGGGTCGTTCCTACTTTCAAACATTTTTTGTTTTGGAGCCTGCGCAACCAGATTTAGCGACCCTTCATCCGCCTCAACATTAATTTGTACATGCGCCAAGCGGCTAACAATTTGTTCTTCGATCCGCAGCATCATTTCTTCAAATAAATTAAAAGCATCGCGCTTATATTCGATAAGTGGATCCTTCTGTGCGTAAGCGCGAAGATTAATGCCATGGCGCAATTTATCTAAAGAAAGGAGATGATCTTTCCACTCAGAATCAAGGGTGAGAAGGAAAATTTGCTTTTCAATTTGTCTAATAATTTCCTCACCATAGCGTTTTTCTTTATCCTCGAAAAGCGCTCTAACATTGCCTTCTATGAAGTTTAAAATTTCTTTTTCAGTTACGCCTTCTTTTTTTGATTCAGCTTTTAGATCAAGTTTTAAACCATAAATTCTTAAAATTTCTTTGCTCAATAAATCAATTTCCCATTGCTCTGGATAAGAATTTTTTGGTATACAATCTTCTACCAACTCTTGATTTATCTGCTTGCGAAAACCTACGATTTTTTCTGAAATATCTTTAGCAGAAATAATTTCAAAACGCATAACAAAAATAACTTTGCGCTGCTGATTAACCACATCATCATATTTCAACAAATTTTTTCTGATTTCATAATTGCGCATTTCAACTTTGTGCTGTGCACCCGCAAGGGTTTTTGTGATCCATGGATGGAAAATTGCTTCATCATCTTTCAGACCAAAAGTTGAAAGAAGAGATTGCAGTTTTTCTGAACCAAAAATGCGCATTAAATCATCTTCCAACGACAGATAAAATTTAGATCTTCCTGGATCGCCCTGGCGCCCAGAACGACCGCGCAACTGATTATCAATACGGCGGCTTTCATGCCTTTCAGTGCCAAGCACATACAGCCCTCCTGCATCGATAACAATTTTCTTATCGGCCTCAACTTTGGCTTTTATTTCAGTAATTTTTTCTTCATCAGTTTCTTCGCCAACCATCATTTCTGCGTTGCCGCCAAGCATGATATCCGTTCCGCGCCCTGCCATATTTGTTGCAATTGTGATAGCACCTGGAACACCAGCTTGGGCGATGATTTCGGCTTCCTGTTCGTGATATTTGGCATTCAAAACATTGTGCGGCAATTTATGCGATTTTAACAATTTGGAAAGATATTCCGATTTTTCAATACTGGTTGTGCCTACTAGAATTGGCTGCTTTCTAGCGTGGGCCTCTTTAATTGATTCTATGATCGCCTGATATTTTCCTCTTTCAGTCTTATAAATTTCATCATCTTCATCAATTCTTTTCACCGGTTTATTAGTAGGAATTTCCACAACTTTTAGCCCATAAATTTCTTCGAATTCTACCGCTTCAGTCAGTGCAGTTCCAGTCATGCCAGCAAGTTTTTTATAAAGGCGGAAATAATTTTGGAAAGTAATTGAGGCTAAAGTTTGGTTTTCATTTCTTACTCTAACGCCTTCTTTTGCTTCTAACGCTTGATGTAAACCATCCGAAAAACGGCGCCCTTCCTGCATACGGCCGGTAAATTCATCGATGATAATAATAGCACCGTCTTTAACTATATAATCAGTCTCATTCTTAAAGATTTTATGCGCCTTCAAAGCCTGGCTTATATGGTGTACCAGGGAAATATACATCGGGTCATAAAGAGATGAGTTGCGCTCGATCATACCAGAATCTCTGAGAATTTTCTCGAGTTTCTCAATGCCTGCGTCGGTTAAAAACACCCCCCGCTCTTTTTCTTCCATTTGGAAATCTTTTTCATCCAAACGTGGAATTAGGCGATTAATTTCTTCGTAAAGCTTAGAATTATCGTTAGTTGGGCCAGAAATAATCAGAGGGGTTCTGGCTTCGTCAATCAAGATTGAATCAACTTCATCCACAATAGCAAAATTATGGGGGCGCTGCACCATTTGCTCGAGCGAATATTTCATATTGTCGCGCAAATAATCAAAACCGAGTTCATTATTAGTGGCATAAGTAATATCACAGGCATAGGCCAGGCGGCGCTCTTCATCATCAAGCTCGTTAGTGAGACAACCGACTGTAAGACCTAAAAATTCATGGATTTTACCCACCCATTCAGCGTCGCGACGGACTAGATAATCATTGACGGTTACAACATGCACACCCTTACCAGTTAAGGCGTTAAGATAGCAAGGCAAGGTAGCAACTAGCGTTTTTCCTTCACCGGTACGCATTTCTGCAATCTTACCATGGTGTAAAACCATACCTCCAATTAATTGCACATCGAAATGGCGCATATTCAAAACGCGCTTCGAAGCTTCGCGCACAATAGCAAAAGCTTCATGCAAAAGCGAATCAACTGTAGCACCATTGTTAAGGCGTTCCTTAAATTCTGCAGTTTTTGCCCTTAATTCTTCATCAGATAAAGCAGCGATCTGTGGCTCTAAAGCGTTGATTTTAGCCACTTCCTGGGCAAATGATTTAATGATGCGATCATTAACTGATCCAAAAATTTTTTTGGCGATGAATTTAAACATTTTAGTAAAGAATTTCTATATCTGCGCCACAAGTAATTAGCTTTTCTGCCAATCTTTCATAGCCTCTTTCAAGATGATAAAGCCGGTTAATTATGGTTTCACCCTCAGCAACCAAGCCAGCGAGAACCAATGATACAGAGGCTCTAAGGTCTGTTGCCATAACTTCCGCCCCTGTTAATTTTGTTACACCCTTGACCACTGAAATATTACCATGTGATTCAATATTGGCGCCCATCCGCACTAATTCCAAAACATGCATGAAACGATTTTCAAAAATAGTTTCTTCAATCGTTGAAGTGCCATCAGCAATTGTCATTAATGACATGAATTGCGCTTGCATATCGGTTGGGAAGCCAGGGAAAGGATGGGTAGAAATATTGACAGGATTAATTCTTTCGGCAATTCTTTTTACTTCAATCTCACGCTCGCCTGTTTGCGTTATAATAAGACCCGCCTTTTCCAATTCTTCTTTAAACCCACCTAAAGCCCACATCTCCAGGCCACGCAATTTTATGCAACCACCTGTGATCCCGGCAGCAACAGCATAAGTCCCTGCTTCAATGCGATCTGCGATGATCACATGGCGTGCGGCATGTAATTTCTCAACCCCCTGGATTACAATTTGTGGTGTGCCAGCACCTGCTATCTTTGCGCCCATAGAGGTTAAACATTTTGCCAGATCAATAATTTCAGGCTCGCAAGCAGCATTATTAATTATTGTCTCCCCTTCGGCCAAAGTTGCGGCCATTAGAGCATTTTCTGTTGCTCCCACTGAAACTTTTTCGAAATTAATTTCTGCACCCTGCAGACGCCCATCAACCGAGGCTTCGACATAGCCACCGCTTAATTCAATTTTTGCTCCTAATTTTTCCATGGCTTTTAGATGCAGATCCACTGGCCGCGTTCCAATGGCGCAACCACCTGGTAAAGAAACTTTTGCTTTACCAAGGCGCGCCAATAAAGGGCCAAGGATGAAGATCGAAGCGCGCATTTTACGCACTAAGTCATAGGGAGCGATGGGATTATTGATGTTTTTGGCATTTAAAACAATAACGCGACCCTGCCCGCCAAATTCTGGATCATGCCCATCAAAATTTATTTCAATTCCTAAATTAATCAAAAGATTGGCCATGGTGGCAATGTCAGAAACATGCGGAAGATTGGCCAGAGTAAGCTTTTCATCAGTTAGAATGGAGGCAACCATTAATGGCAAAGTGGCATTTTTTGCCCCAGCAATTTGCACTGAGCCATTTAATTTGTTGCCTCCGCGGATTAGAAGTTTTTTCATGAATTATTTTTTCTCGTAAATCTTCACTAACTCATTTAACAAGCGCACTCCGAAACCACTAGCACCTTTGACTGCCATAGCATCTCCCTTCCCTTTCCAGGCAACGCCAGCAATATCAAGATGAGCCCATTTTGTCTCACCAACAAAGCGCTGAAGGAATTGTGCAGCTGTGGTACTGCCAGCACCACGGCCCGAACCAACATTTTTCATATCAGCGATATCAGAATTAATCATTTCATCATATTCTTCACCCAGTGGAAGGCGCCAGGTGCGCTCGCCTGTAGCCTTTCCACAGTTTGCAATCTTTTCAGCCAACTCATCATCATTAGAAAATAATCCAGCATAGACATCAGCTAGGCAAACAACAATGGCACCAGTTAACGTGGCTAAATCAACAATAAATTTTGGTTTAAATTTAGTGTTAGTGTAATGTAAAGCATCAGCCAGAATTAGCCTTCCTTCTGCATCCGTATTGATTACTTCTATTGTTTGGCCAGACATTGAGCGTACTATATCACCTGGTCTTTGAGCAGTGCCAGAAGGCATATTTTCAACTAAAGCAATCACGCCAATTGCATTAATTTTTGCTTTTCTTTGGGCCAAATTACGCATCAAGCCCACAACTACAGCTGATCCAGCCATGTCAGTTTTCATATCTTCCATATTGGCAGAAGGTTTGATGGAAATGCCACCAGTATCAAAAGTTACACCCTTACCAACAAAGGCTAGAGGTTGGTCCTTTGCATCAGCACCTTTCCATTTTAAAATAACCAATTGTGATTCTTTTTCGCTGCCCTGGCCGACTCCAAGCAATGCCCCCATCTTCAGCTTCTTCATTTCTGCTTCGCTTAGAACCTCAACTTCCAAACCCTCTTTGCTTAAGGTTTTGCAAATTGTCGCATAGCTTTCTGGATTCAATATATTCGAAGGCTCAGAGACCAAATCCCGTACGAAAAAAATATTTTCAGCTAGAATTTTTAACGGCGCAAATTCCTTTTCTGTTTTGGCCAAATCCTCACATAATATGGTTAGAGAATTAACCTTAAGCTCTTTATCTTTTTTCTTATTTTCAAAATATTTGTTAAAACGATAGCTCTGCAAAAGTGCCCCAAAAGCAATATTAGCAAGACTTTGAGTAGAATTTTTTATGTTAAAGGAAACATATAAATCTTTAATTTTTGCCGAATTTGCAAATGAGATGATATATGATCCAACCTTCTGAAGAGCCAGTTCATCAAGCTTTGCTTCACTTCCAGCGCCAAAAATAATGGTGACTTTTTCATCTAAAGTTATTAGATGCGCCTGATTATTTTTCCCTTCAAAAGCAAATTTTTCCTGCGCAAATTTTACTTGTTTTAGACTTGATTTTTTAGCTTCTTCTTCAGTTAAGACAAGGACAGAAGCTGAATTTTTAAGCGCAGAAAAATCTGCTGATTTAGCAAAATGAATTTTCATGTTTTTAGAAATTTTAGATAATTCTTTGATAAATGGAGGGGCGCTGCAATTTAGAAATAAGGGACAATTTTGCAAATCAAAATGACAGAGAATTTCACACTGTTTTTTTCTTTAATCAGCCTTGGATTTTTTGGGGGGTTCTCTCATTGCATCGGAATGTGCGGGCCATTTGTATTAACTCAAGTAAATAGCCGTCTGCAAAAAATGCCCTTGGAAAAGTTTTCTGGTTTTGAAAGATTAAAAAGTTTTGCCCTACTCCCTTATCACTTGGGCCGCATAACTACTTATTCCTTTTTGGGATTTGTTTGTTCAGTTTTTACAACCAGTGTAAAAGAATTTACAGGATTTAGATTTCTTTCAGCCGCTCTTTTACTTGGTGCGGCAATGTTTTTTTTAAATCTTTTTTTTGATAAAAAATTTTTAAGGAGCCCCACAATTTTTAAGAAAATCAGATTGCCATTTAAAACAAAATTCTTAAAAGTACGCGCCCTCTTTTTTGACAAAAGAATTTCCCATTTATTTCAGAATCCACAAGGCTTGCGAGGTTACGCTCTTGGTCTTGTGTTGGGGTTTATACCCTGTGGTCTTTTATACGCCGCTTTTTTGATTGCTGGCGCAAGCACAAGGCCACTTTTTGCCGCGACAGGCATGTTTTTATTTGGCCTTTCAACTTTTCCGTCTTTGTTTTTAACGGCATCAGGCGGGTATGTTTTGGCTAAATTTCCTGAATTTAAATTGGTCGCTAAAGCCTTGATTTTACTCAATATAATCATGCTTATTTTGATGGCGGCGAAAGTCTTGATATAAGTTCTATGAATAATACTAATACAATTCACGACACAACTTACGCACCTTACAATTACAATATTGTAAGGCTGTTCACTATTGCTGCAACTTTTTGGGGAATAGTTGGGTTTTCAGCCGGAGTTTTCATTGCACTTCAATTGGTCTTTCCGGTTTTAAATTTTGATCTAGAATGGATTAGCTTCGGACGTCTGCGCCCGCTTCACACTTCAGCAGTAATTTTTGCTTTTGGTGGTAATGTACTTTTTGGTACTGGTCTTTTTGTTGTTCAACGCACTTCGCAAACCAGGCTTTGGGGTAATGATCTTCTTCTAAAATTTATTTTTTGGGGATATCAGTTTTTTATTATCATGGCTGCTTTTGGTTATCTCAACGGCGTTACTCAAGCTAAAGAATATGCTGAGCCAGAGTGGTATGCTGATTTATTCTTAACCATAATTTGGGTCTGCTATTTTTTGGTCTACATAATGACTTTGAAAAATCGCAAAGAGCCTCATATTTACGTCGCCAATTGGTTTTACCTTGGCTTCATAGTGACAGTGGCTGTATTGCATATTGTCAATAATTTGGCCATCCCATTGCGCCTAGATAGTGCGCATAGCTATCCAATTTTTGGCGGTGTACAAAGCGCGATGATTCAATGGTGGTATGGCCATAATGCAGTTGGGTTTTTCTTAACTGCTGGCTTCCTAGGCATCATGTATTACTATATTCCAAAACGTGCCCAGCGTCCAATTTATTCTTATCGCCTTTCAATTCTGCACTTTTGGTCACTAATCTTTATTTATATTTGGGCTGGCCCGCACCATTTGCATTACACTTCCTTACCTGACTGGGTGCAAACTTTAGGCATGACCTTTTCTATCATGCTGTGGATGCCTTCATGGGGTGGCATGCTTAATGGTATAATGACACTTTCTGGAGCTTGGGATAAATTGCGTACTGACCCAATTCTGCGCTTTCTGGTAACCGCTGTAGCTTTCTATGGTATGAGCACTTTTGAGGGTCCTCTGATGGCTATTAAATCTGTAAATTCACTTTCACATTACACTGACTGGACAATTGGCCACGTACATGGTGGCGCTTTAGGCTGGGTAGCCCTAATTAGTTTCGGCGCACTTTATCATATGGTTCCGATTTTGTGGAATAAGAAAGAACTTTATTCAACCAAGTTAGTTGAAGCCCATTTCTGGATCGCCTCAATTGGCATTGTGCTTTATCTTTCTGCCATGTGGATTTCCGGTATAATGCAAGGGCTAATGTGGCGCTCTTATGACGATATGGGCTTCTTACAATATTCCTTCATCGAAACCGTCAAAGCCTTACGTCCTCTTTATTTAACAAGGGCGATTGGTGGGATGCTTTTCCTCACAGGCGGATGTTTAATGGCTTGGAATTTCTACAAAACCATAACCTCCGGAGCACCTGCAACACCTAGCCTCAGCAATAATTAATTCATTCTCACTTTCATGTTTAAGCATCATGACAAAATCGAACGCAATTCGATTCTGCTTTTAATTCTTACGGCAATAGTAATTTCAATTGGCGGAATCGTGGAAATTGCGCCACTTTTTCGCATTGAAACTACAATTGAAAAAGTTGAAGGCATGCGGCCCTATACCCCTCTTGAATTAGCGGGCTCAAAAATTTATAAACGCGAAGGCTGTTATGGTTGCCATTCGCAACAAGTGCGCGTTTTGCGTGACGAAGTTGAACGTTATGGACACTATTCTCTGGCGGCAGAAAGCATGTATGATTATCCTTTTCAATGGGGCTCAAAAAGAACCGGACCAGATCTGGCTAGGGTTGGGGGTAAATATTCTGACGAGTGGCATGTAAGACATTTAATTAATCCACGCGATGTGGTTCCAGAATCTATAATGCCTGGCTATAGATTTTTAACTGAGCGTGACGCAGAAATTTCTGGCCTTGTTGATGATATGGAAGTATTACGCAGATTAGGCGTGCCATATACTGACGAGATGATGCAAAATTCCACTTCTGACGCCGTTGTTCAAGCTTCAAATGACCGTGATTCTGAAGCTTTACAAAAGCGCTATGGTGGCAAAGTTAATGTTCGCGATTTTGATGGTAATCCTAATAAAGTTTCTGAAATGGATGCTTTAGTTGCCTATCTGCAAGTGCTTGGAACTTTCGTCGATTTTGCAAAATTCGAAGCATTACAACCAAAAAAAGAGGAGGCTAAAAAATGACAATGGACAATCTAATCCACTACGCTCCAACCATCGTCACAATTTTTTTCTTTCTGGTTTTTTGCTATATCCTTTATGCTGTTTTCAAAAAAGGCACAAAGAAAAAATTCGATAAATATTCCAAAATTCCTCTAAACGAAAAATAGTTCCAAATGTCCACGGAAAAAGATTATAAAAAATCTAGCCATAAAGAAAACGACTCCAAATCTAAGCTCGCCCCTGAAACCACGGGGCATGAATGGGACGGCATTAGCGAATATAATATTCCTGCACCCCGTTGGTGGTTAATTGTTTGGATCATAAGCATAATTTGGGCATTTGGTTATTGGTTTTTTTACCCATCATGGCCCACCCCTTCTGGAAATAATAAAGGCAGTTTAAATTGGTCACAACGCTCACAATTTGAAGAATCACAAGAAGAAGCAGCTGTTAAAAGATCTATCCATTTGGAAAAACTCTCAAAAATGGATTTTAAACAAATTTCCCAGGATCCTGAATTAATGAAATTCGCCATTAATGGTGGACGCGCAGCTTTTAAAGAAAATTGTGCTGCCTGTCATGGCACTGGCGCTCAGGGGGCAAAGGGCTTCCCTAACTTGAACGATGACGATTGGTTGTGGGGCGGAAAAATCGAAGATATTTATCAAACTATCAAATTCGGTATCAGATCTGGTCATGATAAAGCACGCACCAACCAAATGCCTTCATTTGGGTTAGATAAAGTTCTAAAAAAAGATGAAATTGAAGCTGTTGTTGAGTATGTGATGTCGCTCTCTGGCAAGGGCAAACATAATGCTGAAGGTGAGAAAATTTTTAAAGCTAATTGCGTTGCTTGTCACGGAGTTGGCGGCAAAGGCAACCGTGCTTTAGGTGCGCCAAATTTGTCAGATGCAATCTGGCTTTACGGTGGAACCAAAGAAGACCTCACCTTCACAATCTATTATGCCCATGCTGGAGTAATGCCTTATTGGGTTGATAGACTTGACGACAACACAATAAAACAATTGGCAATTTACGTTCACTCGCTTGGCGGGGGGGAATAATGCTAAAAAATTTAGTTGGCTTTGAATCAATAGAATCAAGCCTTCTTACTTCTTTCCAAAATCAAAAATTACATCATGCAATTTTACTGCATGGCAAAAGAGGTATTGGAAAGGCTAGCTTTGCCAAAAAATTTGTCACAAAAATTCTGGATAACCCCAATGGGGCCAACCCTGATTTGCTGTTAATTGAAAAAGAACCAGAAAAAAAAGAAATTACTGTCGATAAAATAAGGAAAATTGCCAGTTTTGTTAATCAAACTTCAGCCTTTTCACCCAATAAATTTATTATTATCGATTCCGCCTGCGAGCTTAATAAATCAGCTTCCAATGCTATTCTAAAAATTTTGGAAGAACCGCATAAAAATAATTTTCTGATTTTAATTTCACATAATTTAAGCCACGTTTTACCAACCATCAGATCGCGGTGTTATATTATTAAAGCTCCAGATCTAAGTTTAGAAAATTTTTCACAAATTCTACGCCAACATAATTCCACAATTTCTTTAGATGAATTAAAATTTCTGTCTGAAATATGTGACAATTCTATTGCCGAGGCGATTAGTAAAGGCTCAGAATTGGCAAGGATTTATGAGCTTTTCCTAAGGTCAATTTTAAACAAAAAGATCGGCGAAGAATTACTTAAAAAAATTTCTGATAAAAATTTTTCTTTCATAATTTTTGAAAAAATTTACGAATTTTTTATCAATCGCTTGTTGAAATTTTCTGCAGGTTATCTTCCTAATTTTTATTTCGAAGAAGCACAGGTTTTTGCAAATTTACTCCAACAACATCCCCTCAAAAAGCTTTTCATAATCTCCGATGAAACCTTGATTCTCTTACGCAAAACTATTCCTCTTTATTTGGATAAAAAACTCACTGTTACCAATATTTTTAACCAGCTTATATGACAAAAACTTATAACAGCATTGGCCTTATGAGTGGAACTTCAATGGATGGTATTGATTTAGCCTTGATTGAAAGTGATGGAAAAGAAGTAATAAAAAGAAAGGAATTTTCCTATAAAGCTTATGATAAAGATTTTAAGCAGCGTCTTGAGTTTTTAATTTATAAGACGCCAAGCCTTATTGAAATCAAAACAATTGAAAATGAGCTAACTTTGCTACACGCAGAATTAGTAAATGATTTCCTACACAAAAATAAAATTGAGCGCCAAGCAATTGATTTAATTGCTTTCCATGGACATACAATTTTGCACGTCCCAGATCAACAAATAACCTGGCAAATTGGCAATCCTCAGCTTCTTGCCTATAAAACTGGAATTAATGTCATAGCTGATTTTAGAACAAAGGATATCGTATTAGGTGGCCAAGGGGCGCCGCTAGTTCCAATTTATCATTTTTATCTCTGGCATAGCAAAGGCCACCAGCGCGCTATTTTAAATATTGGCGGCATTTCCAATATCACTTATTTTTGTGGAAATAATGAAGAGGATATTGAAGCCTTTGACGTCTGTTTTGGCAACGCACCGTTTGATGATTTAATGAAAGAAAAATTTGGTCAGGATTATGATCAAAATGGGGAGATAACTAAAAGGGGCAATGTCGATTTCATTTTTGCTGATCGTATTTTACAGAATGAAATTTTTCACAAAAAACCTCCTAAATCTTTCAGCCGTGACGATTTTTCAATATTGCTTTCACCAATCAATAGCTTGAAGGCTGAAGATGCCTTAGCAACTTTTTCCTATATGCATGCTAAAGCTATTCAAATTAATTTAGACTTTCTGAGCAATAAACCAGAAGAGTTAATAGTCTGTGGAGGTGGAAGAAAAAATATGGCGATTATGGATGAGTTAAAAAAATGGCTCTCCGGAATTGAAATAAAAAGTGCAGAAGAAGTTGGCATAAATGGTGATGCAATTGAGGCTGAAGCTTTCGCTTTTCTGGGCATTAGAAGTTTGCTAAATTTACCTATCAGCTTTAAAAGAACTACCGGCATTTATAGCCGTGAAACAAAAGAACTCTTAACCTCCCCCTCTTCCCTAGTATCAAAAAACTTGGGTGAAGACTCTATCCTGAATTCACGAAAAAATACTTCCTGTGGAGGAGTGTTGTACAGAGTGTGAAAGGAGGAGTATCTTAAAATATTAGCTAAAATTGTTTTATAATATGAAATCAGTTCTCTTTGTTGTTATTCTCAACTATATCGTTCCGTTAGAGAAAATAGATGCCCACCGAGAACAACATTTGCAATTCTTAGATCATTATTATGCAGAAGGAGTTTTCATCGCCTCAGGGGCCCAAGTGCCGAGAGTTGGCGGCGTTATTTTGGCTAAAGCTTCAAGTAAGGAGGATTTAGAAAAAATTTTAAGTAATGATCCGTTTTTTGTGAACAAACTTGCTGAATATAAAATATATGAATTCGTAGCAACAAAGCATTCTGAAAGCTTTTTTAAGGTGTTAGCAGAAAAATAATTTATGCCATTTTTTCTAAATTTAATCGCGAGTATTTAGCTTTATCTAGTTAGATTACTATATATGACGTTCTTCTTCTTGTGGCGACAATTGACTTGCCATGCTAGGGCTTCTCAGATCAGTAGAAGGAATTTCGCCTCGCGGTATTGAACGCAATTCTTCTAATAAAGGGCTAATAAAAGGAATATAACCTTCTTTATATGCTTCTTTTTCTTCAAAATCATATTTCTCTTCAAAACCAACTTTACTCATTTCACTAAACGCAATTAAAACTCGAGTCAAAATATTGAGTTCATATTCGTCAAATGGCTTTCCTATTCCAGCTTTCACTTCAGTAGATCTAGGACTAGATATTGCTTCTTTCATGGCTGTTCCTCGCGTGCAGATTCCACGTCCTGGATAGTCTATTAAAGCAAAACGAGTAAGAAGCCTTATAGCAGATAATTCAGGATTTGGGCTGTGGTTTTCTCTAAATTCTTCAATAAGCTTTGCTTGTAGCCCTTCTAAAATTGAAGCTACTTCTGCAAGTTCAGGTGACAAATTATCAAAACGAGATCTCCATTGATACCTAATTGCACTTATTGTTTCTTCATCACCTAAGTAAGCTAAGAAGAACGTTAACCCTGAAGAGTTGATAAAATCTTTGCTACTAAATGTGGACCTGATCTGCCCATATCGATCAGGAAATATTCTGCCTAAAAATTTCATAGTGGTGGTAGAAATATCGCTTATGCTAAAGTGAAATTTTCTCCCTATTATTTCCATAATTTTATTAACGTTTTCTTCTCCTCCTTCACTGAGAGCAAGATGTATAATAATCCTATCCAAGAACCCATTATGTTCTAGGTCGAGAATATAGTTATCCATCCTTTCTAAAAGGGGCTCTACTATCTCCTGATGGCCTTTTTCAGCGGCAATCATTAGAGCTTTATGAAGTTGATTACGAGATCCAGCACTTAGCAAAATAGAAGTAATAATAGGATCACCTATCAGAGAAGCATAAACTAATGGTGCTCTTATTTCTTCTGCTCCCCCAGCTCCATATATGTTAACAGCGGTAGTAGTATTTACATTGCCTTCTTGTTCAAGTAACTGCAAAAGTTCCTGAAAATATTGAAGTTTCAAATCTTCTTCCTTCCTCTTGATACTTTCCTGATGCCAATATTCTGTTCCCTCCATCATTTCTTGTCTTTCCTTCATATCTTGGATTACCTTGTTCGCGATCACCTTGATATTAGCAAATGCAATCTGAAATTTTTCTTGCTCTAACAAATCCACTGATGGTATGCCCAATATTTTCCTAAATACTTTCATAATTTATTAGAAATGTTCGTTATTATGGAAAAAGAGGGTTTGTAAAATCGCTATTTAATACGTCAAATCAAATAAATTGGCTTATGGGAAAATGAAATATTTCAGCCTTCAATATAACATACTTGCAAGATTTTTACTTTTTATCTCGTCTATGTTTCGCTTTTAAAGGAAGTGATGCCAAAAGCTCAACTAACTTGCTTCTTGGCATAGCGTTAAATTGGAGAGCCTGATTTTTTATGAAGGATAAAGAAAAATAATTGAGTAAAATTTACTCAAAGGATGCTAAAGGCTTTACTGGGAAGTGATTGCGCTCTGGCTTAATCTCTGCGACATTTTTCTTTTTACGGCGGCGACGACGATCACGCTTAACTTTGCGCACCTTTGTAGAGTCAGCAACCAGACGGTGTTTTATATAGTTATCCAGAATTGCATCAAACTCTTTTTTATGGTCTTTAAAAAAATGATCAGCACCATGAATAACTTGGTAAGTGACCTCAGCGCCCTCTCTGGCTGATAATTTTTCAGCTAATTTTGCTGAATCAGATTCTTTAGTAATTTCGTCTTTCCCACCTTGAACTATAAGACCGGCCGAAGTGCAAGGAACAATGAAATTAAAATCATATTTTGTGGCAGGTGGGGCAACTAGAATATAGTTCTCGAGCTCCGGCCTTCTCATTACAGCTTGTAAAGCAATCCAGGCACCAAAAGAAAAACCGGCAATCCAATATTCAGTTGCTTCCATGTTTTGATCATGCAACCAATTCATCACTGCGGTGGCGTCAAGAAGCTCGCCTGCGCCATTATCAAATTTACCTTGCGACTTACCAACTCCACGAAAATTTACACGCAAAACTGAAAATCCATTATTCACGAAAGCGCGATAAATATTGTAAACCACCTTGTTGTTCATAGTTCCACCGTAAAGTGGGTGGGGATGAAGCACCAAAGCAACCGGAGCTTTCGGATTAGGATTTTGATGATAGCGCCCTTCGATTCTGCCGGCAGGGCCGTTGATAATTACTTCAGGCATTTGAAAAAAATTGGAGGCTAAAAAAGTTTAGGCTGGTGCTAATTAATTTCGCCCCATTGAATTGGTTTATTGTCAGAACCAAGAGCAAGTTGTGTGGAGCCCGCATATTTCGCAGACATATATTTACCGTGGCCTGCATGAACCCCGTAATAATAAACTGGCTCAACTTCTTTACCGTTGAATTTTTTCTTTTCGACGTTTTTTACCCGGTTTTTTGGGTTATTCTTAGTGCCCATATTATTTAAAATTAATTAGAAATTTAGTTGGAAATTTTTTGCAAGGCCGCGCAAAATAAAAACTTACCCGCCAAAATCAAGTTTTTTTCCTAATCAAAAATGCCAAAATTTACTCGCCTAAAAGACTGTGTCGTGACTAATAAAAACGTTATTGTTCGCGTTGATATTAATGTGCCAATAATTGATGGAAAAATTGAAGATGACACTCGAATTCAAGCTGTAATTCCAACCTTGAAATATTTAGCCGAAAACCAAGCTAAAGTAATTGTAATTTCGCATTTTGGCCGTCCAGAAGGAAAAGTTGAGTCCTCAATGTCAATAAAACAATTAGTAGCACGAGTTCAAGAATTACTTGGTTCTATTAAGGTTAATTTTGTCGATGATTGTATTGGCGAGAAAGTTCAAAAGGCTATTTCTAGCACTAATTATGGCGAAGTAATTATGTTAGAAAACTTACGTTTCTATAAACAAGAAACTAAAAATGATCCTGATTTTTCGCGTGAATTGGCATCACTAGGAAACCTTTACGTTAATGATGCCTTTTCCTGCTCACACCGCGCACATGCTTCAATCACAGGCATTCCAGAAATACTAAAACCTTGCGCTGGGTTTTTGATGGAAGCTGAATTAGATAATTTAACCAACTTACTTGAAAACGCCGAAAAACCAATGATGGCAGTAGTTGGTGGCGCAAAAGTTTCAACCAAAATTGATCTTCTGAACTCTCTAGCAAAAAAGGCCCAAACTATCGTAGTTGGCGGTGGCATGGCTAATACCTTTATTTATGCAATAGGCAAAAATATCGGTAAATCTTTGTGCGAGAAAGAATTAAAAGAAACCGCATTAAAAATTATCGCAAATGCAGAAAAAAATGGATGTAAAATATTTCTTCCCATCGATGTGGTGGTAACTAAGAAAGTAGAACAAAATGGTAAATGCCACATTATTAATGCCGATTCCGTAGAAGAGGATGATATTATTGTTGATATCGGCCCATTAAGCATTGTCAATGTTACTACAGAATTACAAAATCATAAAACTCTAGTTTGGAATGGCCCACTTGGCGCCTTTGAGTTTAGGCCATTTAATATTGGCACCGAAAGCTTTGCTCGCGCTGCTGCAGCTCTTACTCGGGATAAAAAACTATTATCAATTTCTGGCGGTGGTGATTCAGTTTCAGCTCTTAATTCTGCAGGTTTAATTGATGAATTTACTTATATTTCAACTGCTGGAGGGGCATTTCTAGAATGGTTAGAAGGTAAAGATTTGCCTGGAGTAAAAGCTCTTTTCCTAGAAAAAGCTCAAACAGACTCTATATAAAAATATAGATTTAGCTTGAAGGCCGCCTAACAAAACACGCTTGGAGGCCTTCCTACAATGTTTTCACCAATAATTTTTTAGCCCTCTATTTTTAGGAAATTTCAACAAAGGCATTTTTTCTCATATCCATTAAATAACCTTTGGCAAGGCTTTGCAATTTTTTTGAAAAAACTGCATTACGCGCCGCATCCATATCCTGTTCAGCAATTTTGTTTTCGATTCTGATATCCAATAATTTGAAAATGTGATAGCCATCAGAAAGTAAAACTGGTTCAGAATATCCACCTTTACCTAATTTAGAAATTGCTGAATAAATTTTTGGATCAATATCCCCTTTAGAAACCCACCCTATTTGACCATTATTTTCGGAAGTGAAACTGGATGAAAATTGTCTAACAATATTTTCAAAATCTGCTCCTTGTTTTAGCTCAAAGCTCAATTTATTAGCTAGGTTTGAAGCTCTTTCTGAGGAGCTTATTACTACTTCAGAAATTAAAAATTTTTCTATATTAGTATTAAATTTATGCTGTTCAAAAAACTCTTTCACCTCAACATCAGTGACTTTCACCTTAGGGCGCAACACTTCGGAAATAATTTTTGACCATAAAATTTCTGACTCAATCTGCTTAAGATAATTGTCAAAAGAGAGGCCATTCTTAATGAAAGATAGCTTTAGTTGAGTAGCATTTTTTTTCTCCTGAAAAGCTAAGATATCAACCGCTTCCCTTATATCGTCTCCACTTGCAGAGATTTTTAATTTTTCTGCTTCCTGTATAATTAGCTCTTCATCTATCATCTTATCAAGAATCTGGCTGGTCAAAAGCTTTCGTTCCTGTTCATTTCTAACAGTGATTTTGGCGCTTTTAATCACAAAGAGATAGCGATCATTAAGCTCAGAATTGGTAATAGCTTTATTATTAACTTTTGCGACAATGAAGCTCTCCTGAGAGTCAGTGGCTGCAAAAGCACTAGAAGAAAAAGAAATGAAAAACAGGAGTAAAAATATAGTCGCGCCAAAAAATCTTTTTAAATGTGAGGAATACAAATCATATTGCTGAATGGTGAGCACTAAACAGCCTCCTTATTTCTTTGTAGATAATTTATAAACCGTAACTCCGCGAACCAAATCCACAGCTCTAGCTAACTGATAATCTTGATCGTAAAGGTCAATATTATCGTCGCTTAGCCTTTCTTTTTTAGCCTCTTGCAAGGCCTCTTGCAATTGTCCTTCAAGATGGCCAGTTAAATCAGCTTCTGAATCACGAACTTGAAGCTGCTTCTCAATTTTCGCATTAACCACTTCAATATCAGGATCAATGCCATGGGCTTGTATAGACTTGCCACTTGGAGTGTAATAAAGAGAAGTAGTCAAACGCAATGCACCATGATTTTTTTCCAAAGGAAGAACAGTTTGTACAGAGCCTTTGCCAAAAGATTTTGCTCCCATTACGAGTGCTCGATTATTGTCTTGCAATGCGCCAGCCACGATTTCAGAAGCAGAGGCTGAGCCCTCATTAATCAAAACTACTATCGGTAAATTAGGAATAAGAAGTTGGTTATCTTTGTCTCTATATTCTTTATTTTCGGTGCTGCGCCCTTTGATGGAAACTATAATCTGCCCGCTATCTAAAAAGATATCGCTAACTTTAATCGCTTGGTCAAGCAACCCACCTGGATTATTGCGCAAATCTAAAACCAAACCTTTAAAATTTTTTTCGCCAATTTCTGATTTTAATTTTTTTAATTCAGCCTCTAATCCTTGAGCCGCCTGCTCAGAGAACGTATTGATTTTAATGTAAGCAACATCCTTAAACTTGGCTGACTTTACCGCTTTAACTTTAATGATTTGGCGAGTAAGCGTTTTTTCTAAAGGAGCCTTTTCACCTTTGCGCAATATCGTAACTTTTACCTGTGTTCCTGGTTTGCCACGTAATTTCTTAACCACTTCTTCAAGACCTACGCCTACAATACTTTTGCCATCAACTCTGGTTATATAGTCACCAGATTTTATATCTGCCTTGAAAGCAGGAGTATCATCAATGGCTGACACAACTTTCACTACTGAAAATTCCAATGTAATTTCAATTCCCACTCCACCAAATTCACCTTTGGTTTGCACCTGCA
Source organism: uncultured Rhizobium sp. (assembly GCA_964502375.1). GTDB lineage: Bacteria > Pseudomonadota > Alphaproteobacteria > Rickettsiales > UBA1997 > UBA2645. The sequence goes on from CAZCWN010000007.1 coordinate 25,486, forward strand.
TTTCTCTTAAGGCTTCTTCATTTAGATAAGAGGAATGAGGATCAAGCGATGAAAGGATTCCTGAGGCAGCGGCTTCAGCTAATTCTCGGTCAGTTTTTTCTTCGACGTAATCTTTTTTAACACGGCTTATTACGTCATTTAGAAATTCCCTTTGGTCTTCAATAACTTTTTTATCATCAAACCTAATTGGCTTGATATCTATTTGAGAAAGGGAAATAGCAGAAAAGAACCCAATAAAGGTTGAAATAATTATTATAGCCGAAGTTTTAAAATTTTTCATGAAAGTTTTTATAACATTCCGCCATAATTTGTTTTGCACCTATTTCAAATTATTTAGGATATTTTGTTAGACAGCTGAAGCCGAAATGAAACTTCTATTGAATTCCATATTCCTCTTTCAGCTGATTAGTAATTTCAGTAGGTGGCTCGTCTCCATAAGCAGAAAAAAGAATTTTGCCGTAATTTTCTAAATGAATAATATCATCATTTAAAGCTTTTAGGAAAAGCTGAACTTTAAGACGGTCAACCAAAACATAATACCAAGCGTTGCGGCCGGCATCAACTCCCTTAACGAGATAAATTAATTCTGCTTGCATTTTTTTCTGAGGATCAACTTGTTTTATTGTTGAAGGAGCCCTCTGACTTACATCAGGAGCTATGGAAGACGGTTTTACTGGATTTTTTTGTGACTGTAAAGCCTGAGATGTGAAGCTTGTTTTTTTGCTTGCATATCTTTCGGCGAAACTTTTTTGCGAATTATTATCTACCATTTTACTTTACGAGCTTTGTTTAGATGTTTGCGAAGAATTTTTTAACCACCAATCATTGATTGGTTTTTTAGGACCACATGGCCCGTCATCGCCGGAAACACAAGGACTTTTAATATCTACAACTTTGCCCGTACAAGAAAAAACAAAGAAAAAAATCGTTAGAACCGCGAGTATCTTTTTCATGTTAATTTGATGGAAATTTTAAGGAATAAGAAGGAAGCGCCAAAAACTAAATACTTGATAGAATTTTTCAATAAGTAAAATCTATCTTTTCCTTTCAATAATCTTCCCTCGACTTTGTCAAAATTTTTTTTCACAAGAAGCTTAATTATTGGTCTTGGCTTAATTGGCGGGTCCTTTGCAAAAGCATTGAGCAAATTTCAATTAAGTGAAGAAATTTTTGGCTATGATTTAGATAGCGAAACGCTTGAGTTGGCCAAAAGTGAAGGGGTAATTAATGGTGGAGCCGCAGATTTTAATTTATTTGAAAATAATTTTATCAGCACAATTAACCTAATAGTAATTGCTGCCCCCTTATCTTCTTACGAAGAAATTTTCGCTGAAATTGCTAACCAAATTTCGCCAAATGCAATAATCATTGATCTCGGTTCTCTAAAAAATTTTATCGACGAAATTTTGCCAAAAAATTTAGAAAAAAATTTCATTGCCTGCCATCCAATAGCTGGCTCAGAAAAAATTGGTTTTGAAAATTCATCAGCAGACATTTTTTCAGGCAAAAAATTTATTATTTGTAAATCTCAGAAAAATGATGCTGTTGCAGTAAAAAAGATTGAGGACTTGGTTAAGGAAATAGGCTGTAGCGTTGATTTTACTGATTCTGTACGGCATGATGAAATTTATGCTTTAGTGTCACATTTACCACAATTTTTGTCCTTTCTAACCGCCGAATTTTCACCAAAAAATATTAAGGATAATTTTTTTAAAACTGCTTTTCGTCTTGATAATTCTGATCCTGAAATCTGGTCAGATATTTTTGAATTAAATGCAGAAAATTTAGAGAAATTTTATCTGAAATTTTTCGCAGAGTTAGAAAAATTAATTGAAGAAATCAGATTACCCCGCCCTACTCTTCCTCTAATTTGCTCCGACGAAAACAGTCATTTAGGCCATTTTTCCCATTTTGCAGAAACAGCCTCACAGCAAGAATCCATCAAATTACTTGAACAAAATTTTGCCCCCCTTTTCTTCCGTGCCTTAATTGCAAAAAGTTACTTAAAAATCCCTGAAGTAAAAATTTTCCAACCCTATGCTGGTAAGGGTTTTAAAGACTTTACTTCCATTGTTGAAATTCTGGATTATAATAAACCTAAATTACAAAATTTAGTCGAAAAAAACCGACAAAAAATCTTAAAACTTTTTAGCTCAATTTCATGAGCCAACAACAATTAAACGAAATACGTCCATATCGCACCATCAATAGGCGCAAGTCTCGCCAGATCTTTGTTGGTAATGTGGCCATTGGCGGTAGTGCACCAATTTCTGTGCAATCAATGACCAACACGCCAACAATCGACGTGCAATCAACTATCCGCCAAGTCAATGAATGCGCAGAATTAGGCGCTGAGCTAATGCGTATTTCAGTTCCTGATAAAGAATCAAGCGAGGCCTTACGTCAGATTATTCCACATTGCCCGGTGCCCATTATCGCCGATATTCATTTCCATTATCGCCGCGCCATTGAAGCAGCTGAAGCAGGCGCAAAATGTTTGAGAATAAATCCTGGCAATATTGGCTCTAATGAAAAAGTGCGCGAAGTAATAAAAGCCGCTAAAGATCACGGCTGCGCGATCCGCATTGGTGTTAATGCTGGCTCGCTAGAACAGGATTTGTTAAATAAATATAAAACTCCAACGCCAGAGGCTCTTGTGGAATCAGCATGGCGCCATATTAAAATTCTGGAAGATAACGATTTCTTTAACTTCAAAATTAGTGTTAAAGCTTCAGATGTTTTTCTTGCAGTGGCTGGCTATCGCAAGCTAGCTGAAAGCTGTGATTATCCGCTACATATTGGAATTACAGAGGCCGGAAGCATAAATAGTGGCACGGTAAAATCAGCAATTGGCCTTGGAGCTTTGTTATGGGAGGGCATTGGTGATACCATGCGTGTTTCCCTTTCTGCTGATCCACAAGAGGAAGTAAAAGTTGCCTATCAAATTCTGAAAACGCTTGGCCTACGCCACCGTGGCGTAAACCTGGTTTCTTGTCCTTCTTGTGCGCGGCAGGCCTTTGATGTGGTTAAAACTGTAGAAGCAGTTGAAAAGCGCGTTGCGCATATCACAACTCCATTAACAATTTCAATTTTGGGTTGTGTAGTAAATGGTCTTGGCGAAGCCGCACACACCGAAATTGGCATCACTGGTGGCGGGGCTGGCAGACACAATGTTTATATAAATGGCAAGCCTAATCACAAAGTTAGTAGCGAAGAATTAGTTGATCACATCGTAAAACTTATCGAAGATGAGGCAGGGAAAAAATCTTAAAGCTCTCATCGAAAAAAACTTTTCAGCAGTAGCAAAAAATTACGACGAAGCGGCATCAATACAGAAACTAGCAGCAGATAAACTATGCAATCTAGTAGAAAAAAACTTTGATTACGAAAATAAAAAAATCCTCGATTTAGGCTCTGGAACTAGCTTCATTGCTAAGAAGCTTATTTCCAAAAATAAAAACTGCGAAATTTTTGAAGTTGATCTTTCGCAGGCAATGCTTGATTTATGGCAGGATCGTCCGCAAAATGTCTTGGCAGTTAAAGGTGACATAGAAAATTTAGCTTTCGAAGAAAATAGTTTTGACCTACTTATTTCTTCTTTTGCGCTACAATGGCTGAGTAATTTTGAAAAAAGTTTTAGTAATTTTTTTTCATTTCTTAAGCCAAATGGAATTTTCGCTTTTTCCTTACCAACTTGGGAAAGCCTCTCTGAACTAAGGCGCGCTAGTATTAGCAGTGCTTGCGATTTTAGCTTTTACGAGTTGCCAAAAATTTCCCAAATAAATTCAGCTTTTAAGCAAGCAGGATTTGTCGAAAAGATTCATCATTTAGAAATTTTAGAACAAGAATTTCCAAGTGGAGTTGCGGCTTTAAAATCAATAAAAAAAATAGGCGCCAAATTTTCACAGCCAAAAAAACAACCAATAACCAAAGAAAAACTTACCCACTTTAATAATTTTTGCTTAAAAGAACGCAGTCTGGAGAATAGAAATATAGCGGTCTCCTGGCATATCTCCTATTTTTATCTTCAAAAATCATGATCAAAAATCTTTTCAAAAAAATCTTCGGAGAATCTGAAGAAAAGGAAAGCGGTGGAACAAAATTGGCTATCGCCCTAAAAGAGAAATCAGAAAAATTTTCTAATTTTCTGTCAGAACAGATGGAAGTAGCAAAAAAAGAATTTTTTACCATCAAAGAGAAATGTAAAGATTTGCGCCAAACCAACTATAATCTGGGCATATTCCATCTAGAAAAAGGTAATTTATCAGAAGCAATTTTTCGTTTTCGTTTAACGAAAAAATTTTGGCCCGATCATTTCGACACTTACTACCAATTGGCCTACTGTCTGACTCTTAAGAAGAAAAATGAAGAAGCAAAAAAAGTTCTACAAGAGCTTCTAGAAAAAAAACCAGATTATGACAAAAAGGCCAGAGAGCTTCTAGAGCATTTAAAAAATTTAGATCAAACAGGCTCTAATGTGTAATTTTCTAAAAAAAGTTTTTCTAGTAATAAGCTGTATTTCGCTTCTTACCCCTAACTTAGTATATTCTCAGGATATTTCTTCAGATCTTGAAAATGATGATGAATTTGAAACCTATGAAATTGGCGGAGAACAAGAAATTCGTGATCCATGGGAAAAAATGAATCGCAAAATTTACAATTTTAATGATACGTTAGATCGCTATATTCTCGAACATGTCGCCAAATTTTATCGCAAAAATGTTCCTAGGCCGGCAAGACAATCGATCAGAAATTTTTTAAACAACGCATCCTTACCCATCTCAGCGCTTAACTCTTTGCTCCAAGGCAAAGTTGATAATACTTTAGCGACCTTTTCTAACTTCCTTATTAATACTACTATAGGCCTAGGAGGGTTATTTGATGTAGCTGGAGAAAAAGGTATTTTATATAACAAAGAAGATTTTGGCCAAACCCTCGGAAGATATGGCAGTGATTATGGGATTTATCTGGTTATACCTATTGCTGGCCCTAGCTCAACTCGTGATTTTACTGGCTGGATAACTGATAAAACTATCGGCACGGCTGCTTTCAATCAGGTAGAAATTGGTGACAGCGAACAAGTCAAATTAATCTATCGTATTAGCCTTACAGTTTTTGACGGTATTGACACCAGAGAAAGCTTAATCGATACTATTGATGATATCCGAAGGGAATCATTTGATCCTTATGCCACGGTGCGCAGCGCCTATCTTCAAAAACGTGCAAACGAAATTAAAAAATGAAAAAAATTTTAACGACTCTTTTCCTGATTTTGTTTTCTTCGCAAGCTCTAGCACAAGAAGCTAATAAAATTGGAGAATCAAAAAAATTTGTTGAAGAAATTGGCAATAAAATCATTTCAATTGCCAATGAAAAGGGCTCTCCAGAGGAAAAGAAAAAAGAGAAAATAATTACAGTCATCGATGACGTGATTGACACCGATTGGATCGCCCGTTTCGTTTTAGGAAAAAATTACAAAAGCTTCAGTGAACAGGAAAAAGATCGCTTCATTAAACTTTATCGTGACTTCATGATTAACACTTACGGGCCAAAGTTCAAAAATTACAACGGCCGTAAATTTACCGTAAATGATGTAGTAGAACAAAAAGGCTTTTATTTGGCCAAAGCTGAGTTTCTTCCTAAAGATTCAAACAATCCAATCTATGTTGATTTCCGAGTGAAAGAGCGGCAAGGAAAATTGGTGATTTTAGATTTTATTGCCGAAGGCATTAGTTTAATTGAAACTCAAAGATCAGAATTTAACTCTGCTATTTCACAAAAGGGCATAAGCAAGTTTCTTGATGATTTGACTGACCGGGTAAAAAGATTAAAGGCCGGTGATACCTCTGCTGGTATGCCAAACAAAAAGAACTAAAGCTACTTTAGAAGACCAACTTCTCGTTATTTAATTTTATATTTTTCTTCAAATACCGAAAGGAATTCTGAAATTTATGGGCTTGCTCTCAAAGACATCTTTTAACATTTTGAATAAAAAGATGTCTTTGAGCATTCCTATCCCTCTCCAGTCCTTACTAAAAACTCCTCTTAAATTAAATGATGGTCCGTTGTAAAAAAACGCAATTAATAAAGTTTAAAAATAGGCCTCGACTCAACTTTAATTAGAATCTTCTTTAATTAGCACCCTCGTCTGGCTGGTTTCCTTTTCTTCTTGCTAAATTTTTCCTCAGAGCCTCAGAAAGCTTTTTCCTCTTCTGTTTTTTTTCATGCTGCTTATTTTCCGTCTGTTTTGGATGAGTCTTTTCCTTCATGATCAATCCTGCGTAATTTCAAATTGTTTTAGATAAAGACTGGCATAGGCTCCACCCTTCTCTAATAACTCTTTATGTGTTCCTTCTTCCACTACTTGGCCATGCGAAATTACTACAATTTTGTCGGCATGAATTACCGTTGAAAGACGGTGGGCAATAACCAAAGAGGTTTTTCCCTTCATTAATTTTGCCAAAGCATCTTTAATTAATTTTTCTGAAATCGGATCAAGAGAAGAAGTAGCTTCATCAAGTAGCAAAATTTGTGCATTAGAAAGAATAGCGCGAGCAATAGCAATACGCTGACGCTGTCCCCCTGACAGACGAATGCCATTTTGACCAACCTTCGTTAAATATTTTTCTGGCAATTCTTTTATGAATTCGTCGGCCTCAGCTAATTTGGCAGAATTTATAATTTCTTCTTCGGAGGCATCTTCCTTTCCATAGCGGATATTCTCCATAATTGTGTCATCAAATAACATTACTTCCTGATTAACTACCGCCATTGAGCCGCGCAGGGATTTCAAAGTAAGATCACGAATATCATAGCCATCAAGCTTTACCCTCCCGGAAATTG
>CAZCWN010000008.1:0-32048 GCA_964502375.1 uncultured Rhizobium sp.
AAAACTTGAATGCGCTGGATGCAAGAACTTTCTCTTAAACGCGACTGGGGTTAATATTATACTGCGAGCAATAGTTCTAAAAAACAATATACTATCCCTGCTGCCCTTATACGCAAAGCAAAATTATATTTAACTTATTCAGGATAATCAGGCACTAGCTAGAATTTCTAATATAACAAAATTAAGAGATTTAGCCCAGAAATAGTTAGAAGTGGAAATAGATCCACACCACAATACCCGGCCAATGAAATTTTAGCTAGGTTGGCCTCTAATCCCACAACAAAGGCTTCGATTGGGAAAGAATTGGTTTGTTGCTGAAAGGGTGCGAAGACTTTATTTAGAAGGCAGAGCGGGTAAGTGAATTTACCGCAAAGTTTTTGTTTTTTCTCTTTTTGAGAAGAAAAAAATAAAAAATTTGCGACTGGAAATTTCCTTTTTAGAAAGCGCGCCCTATCGGGAGTTGTTCTGAATAAAACACTTTTTTAGGAAATAGGAAACAACACGTAAGGGTTTGCGTGGTGGTGGCTCCCGATACACTTTAAAGCTCCTCCAAATTTTTTTGGAGGAGCTTTTTGTTTATTGGCCATAGTTGTTTTTCAGAGCTGATCTTGCCAAAAAAATTTCTTTAAATTAAGTTCGCCATTCCATTCTTTTCTTTTCAGCTTTTCTTCAATTTAATCCCCTAATTTTTCACAAATGGCCGGCCATTCACAGTTTGCTAATATTAAGCACCGCAAGGGCGCGCAAGATGCCAAGAAGGCAAAAATTTTTACAAAAATTTTGCGCGAAATAACAGTCGCTGCAAAAACGGGCCAGCCTGATCCAAATTTTAACCCACGTTTGCGCAACGCCATTATTGAAGCGCGTTCTAGTAATATGCCAAAAGATCGCGTCGATGCGGCAATAAAAAAAGCCAGCGGTGGAGCAGATGGCGAAAATTTTGAAGAAATTCGCTATGAAGGTTATGCTCCAGGCGGGGTTGCCATTATTGTGGAAGCCCTTACCGATAATCGTAATCGCACCGCCAGTGAAGTACGCAGCATTTTTACTAAAGCAGGCGGAGCCCTTGGAGAAACTGGTTCTGTGGGCTTTATGTTTGATCGCGTTGGGGTAATTCAATTTCCTGGAAAAATTGCTTCCGAAGAAAATATGTTTGAAGCCGCTTTAGAGGCGGGCGCTGATGAGGTAGAACCTTCATCGGAAATCCATGTCATAATCACCCAGCCAGAAAATTTCAGCATTGTTCGCGATTCTTTAATTAAAAAATTTGGTGATCCCCTTTCCGCAAAATTGGATTGGAAAGCCAAAAACACTATGGAAATTAATGATCTAGAACAGGCGCAAAAATTAATGAAAATGGTTGATGCGTTGGAAGATTGCGATGACGTGCAAATGGTTACTGGAAACTATGTTTTCCCTGACGAAATTGCTGAAAAATTATAGGTCAATCTAAAATAATATAAAAAATGAAACAAATCGAAGTCACTCCCCAGCTGGTTAAAGACCACAATCTTACTGAAGAAGAATATCAAAAAATTCTAAAAATTCTTGATCGAAAACCCACTATTACTGAGCTTGGAATTTTTTCAGCGATGTGGTCAGAACATTGCTCTTATAAATCAACCAAGAAGTGGTTAAAGACCATGCATACTACAGCCCCTTGGGTTATTTGCGGGCCAGGGGAAAATGCGGGCGTGATTGATATTGGTGATGATCAAGCGGTTATTTTTAAGATGGAAAGCCATAACCACCCTTCATTTATAGAGCCTTACCAAGGCGCGGCAACAGGGGTTGGCGGAATTTTGCGTGACGTTTTTACTATGGGTGCGCGCCCAATCGCTAATTTAAACTCACTACGCTTTGGCGATATTAACCATCCTAAAACGAAGCAATTGGTAAATGGCGTGGTCTCGGGAATTGGAGGATATGGTAATTGCGTTGGTATTCCTACGGTGGCAGGAGAGGTGACTTTCGACAAAAGTTATAATGGCAACATTATTGTTAATGCCATGACGGTGGGCCTTGCTGACAAAGATAAAATTTTTTACTCCGCTGCTTCGCAGGTGGGCGCAAGTGTTGTCTATGTTGGTTCGAAGACAGGGCGTGATGGCATTAATGGCGCAGTTATGGCCTCTGATGAATTTAAGGAAGGCGATGAAGATAAAAGGCCGACCGTGCAAGTTGGTGATCCATTTGCAGAAAAACTTTTGCTCGAAGCCTGTCAGGAATTGATGCAATTTGATTGTATTTTGTCGATTCAAGATATGGGTGCGGCAGGGCTTACTTCTTCTTCGTTTGAGATGTCGGGCAAAGGTGGCACTGGTATTGAATTTGATTTAGAAAAAGTTCCACAACGTGAAGAAGGTATGACACCTTACGAAATCATGCTTTCCGAAAGCCAAGAAAGAATGTTGATGATTATCAAGCCCGAGAAAGAGGATTTTGCCAAACAAATATTTGAAAAATGGGGCCTAGATTTTGCCGTGATTGGAAAGGTTACTGATACTGGCCGGGTTGTGGTTAAAATGCATGGCGAAGTTTATGCTGATATTCCGTCTACCCCACTTTCCAATGAAGCGCCGGAATATGACAGGCCGTGGATCTAAAATGAAGCTCCCTTCGCTTTATCTTCAGGTTTTAATTGCCATTTTTTTTGCGGCTATTTTTGGGGTATTTTTTCCTGAAAAAGCCCAAGCGATGAAGCCTCTTGGGGATGGTTTTATCAAGCTCATTAAAATGTGCATAGCCCCAATAATTTTCTGCACGGTAGTTGGCGGCATCATTCGCGATTCTAATTTAAAGCTTGGCCGAGTAGGCTTAAAAATGCTGATCTATTTTGAGGTTCTTACAACTCTTGCTTTGGTAATTGGTTTGATCGTTATTATGATTTTGAAGCCAGGGAACGGTATGAATGTTGATTTGGCAAGCCTTGACCCAGCGGCACTTAACTCTTATAGCAAACAAAAATCTGGCTTTATTGATTTTCTCTTAAACATAATTCCTACCACAATTTTTCACGCTTTTGTTAGTGGTGAAATTTTACCGATTTTATTTATTTCTCTGCTTTTCGGCTTTGTTATAGTGGGTATCAAGGAGCAAGTGCCGCTTGTGGTTAAAGGCATTGAAGAGCTTTCAAATATTATGCTAAAAATTATGTCGCTCTTGGTTAAACTAGCGCCGATTGGTGCGTTTGGGGCAATGAGTTATACTTTTGGCAAGCAGGGAATGAGCGCATTGCTGCCGCTGTTGAAATTAATGGCTTCTTTTTATGTAACTTGTTTTTTATTTATAATTTTAGTTTTTGGATTTGTTCTCAAGCTTTGTAAATCAAGCATTTTCAAGCTTATTGCTCATATCAAAGAAGAATTATTTTTGGTTCTTGGAACTTCTTCCTCTGAAACTGCCTTGCCCGGATTAATTAGAAAAATGGAAAAATTTGGTTGTGAAAAATCGATCGTGGGCTTTGTTATTCCCGCCGGTTATTCTTTTAATCTTGATGGCACCTGTATTTATTTCACTATGGCTATAATATTTATCACCCAAGCCTTCAATGTTGATCTATCTTTAACCCAAATTCTAGGGATTATATTTGTGTTGCTTATAACCTCGAAAGGTGCTGCGGGCGTAACTGGTAGTGGCTTCATTACTCTTGCCGCAACTCTTTCAACCATACCTGCAATTCCTTTCGCAGGGCTAACTTTAATTCTGGGAATTGATCGTTTCATGTCTGAAGCGCGTGCTATTACTAATATGATTGGCAACGCTACGGCAACAGTTGCAATCGCTAAATGGGAGAACGAATTTCACCCAGAGGGCAAAGAAGATTAATTTCAAAATGGTTTTCAGCTCAAATATTTTTCTTTTCGCCTTCTTGCCTTTAACACTGCTATTTTATTTTTTGCTGCCCAAAAATTTGGCAAGAAAAAATTTCCATAACTCTGTTTTGCTGATAGCAAGTTTAGTGTTTTATGCATGGGGCGAGGCGCAATATTTGCTTCTATTGGTGATTTCTATTACGGCGAATTATTTTTTTGGAATATGGATTGAGAATGCTAAGGCCGCTATAGGCCAATTATTTCTGCGTCGCAAAGCAGTTTTATTATATGCTGTTGTCTGTAATCTGGCGCTGCTTGGCTATTTTAAATATGCCAATTTTTTGGTAGAAAATTTAAATGCTATTTTGGCCAATTTTTCTGATTATAGAATTGCTCTGAGCAAAGTTCATCTGCCCATCGGTATTTCGTTTTTTACCTTTCATGCAATCTCTTATCTAGTTGATATTTACCGCCAAAAATGCCATGCGCAGAGGAATTTTTTTGATCTTGCTCTTTATATTGCCTTCTTTCCGCAGCTTGTTGCAGGGCCGATTGTGCGTTATAATTTTATCGCCAAATATCTTACCAAACGCCGTCATAATTTTTTCTTCGCCGCTTATGGGGTTCGTCGTTTTATAATTGGTTTAGGCAAAAAAGTTATCATTGCTAACCCTTTAGGTGAGATGGCAGACGCTGTTTTTAATTCCCCAATTTCTGAGATAAATCAGCCCTTTGCCTGGTTCGGAATCATTTGTTATAGCTTGCAAATTTATTTCGATTTCTCGGGCTATTCTGACATGGCTGTTGGTTTGGCGCGGATGTTTGGATTTAAATTCCCAGAAAATTTTAATTATCCTTATATTTCGCGCTCAATCAGAGAATTTTGGCGTAGGTGGCATATGTCGCTTTCTGCATGGTTGCGCGATTATGTCTATATTGCTTTAGGCGGAAACCGTGTGCCGCTCACTCGCCAATATTTAAATTTAATTCTCGTATTTTTTCTTTGCGGCTTATGGCATGGTGCCAGTTGGAATTTTGTTGTTTGGGGAATGTTTCATGGGGCTTTTTTAATTTTTGAGCGCCTGAAAATCGGTGAAAATTTTGTGAATTTTATGCCAAAAGTTTTGCAAAATTTTTATGCTATTTTTGTTGTGATGATTGGTTGGGTTTTTTTTCGCAGCTCTGATTTAGTGCATTCCTTAGCCTATTTAAGAACGATGTTTTTGGGCAATGAAGTTGCAGCAATTCCAAGCCAAATTAGCCGATTGTGTCAATCGCATTTTATCCTCACCGCGCTTGTTTGCGCGTTGGTTGGTTTTTCGCCGTTTGTCAAAAATTTAGCGCTAAAATTAATGCGGAAAAATAAAATTTTTATCAGCGTTTTTGATATTATCTTAATCGCAATTCTGATTTTTGCCGTAATCAGAATTTCTGCAGCCACCCATAATCCGTTTATCTATTTTCAGTTTTAAAAACCCATGAAGAAAAACATTTTTTTGACTATTGTTTTTGTCTTCATTCTTGTGCTGCCGGCGCTTGACATGGTTTTTAATTTTTCGCCTATAAAAGAATTATTCGAAAAAAGATTGCCAGCGGAGAGGCCAGAATTTCCAAAAAATTTTTCTGAAGCAAAAAATTATCCAAAAAAATTCGAGAAATTTTTCGATGATAATTATGGCATGCGTAAAAGTTTTGTTGTGCTTAACAGCCGTATTATGGATAAAATTTTCAATGAGTCACCAGATGCGCGAGCTGTGATTGGTAAGGACGGGTGGCTATTTTTTGATAATTATAATTCTTTGCTTGATGCAAGTGGCATGGCTACAATTAGCGATAAATTAATTGAGCGCGGCGTTGAATCTTTCGGTAAGAATTGGCGAAAAATGCGCGATAAAAATATCAATTATTTGGTGGTGATAGCGGCAGATAAAAGCTCAATTTATCCAGAGTTTTTACCAGATTACATTAAGGTTGGCGATAGTCATCGCGTCGATAAATTCATCACTGCTTTGAAAAAAAAATATCCGGATTTTCCAATCCTGGATTTGCGCCCGGTCTTAAAAAAAGCCAAAGAAAAAGAAATAATTTATCAAAAAACCGATACGCATTGGAACAGGCGAGGGGCTTATGCGGCTTATGTCGAAATAATGAAAATGCTGATAAAAAATGATGTGAAAAAAAAGTGGACAGATCAATTTCAGCCTCGCCCCCGCTCTGATTTTATTGATAAAGCAAATGAATTCATTCGAGGGGATATATCAGATATTATGAGTTCTGGCGCTACAAATTTAAACTATGATTTAACGCCAAAATTTGAAAAAAGTTTTTATAGTGTTGAAGTTTCAAAGGAAGACTTGACCCGTTTTCACAGACCTTTATCTTTTGCCCACCGCAATAAAAATTTGCCGATTCTTTTTTCTTATAAAGATTCTTTTTTTGGCGACCTTACTGATTTTATTTACGAACATTTTTCTTATGGCTTCGAAATAAATGAATTCCCTTGTGATCTAAATTACGAAATCATAAAAAAATACCGTCCCGACGTTGTTATTCACGAGTTCTGGGAGGGAAGAACAGAGGCAATCCTTAAAGAATGTAAACCTAGCTCGTAACTTCAAATTTATGTCTTATCAAATTCTCGAAAATTTAAAAATTCTTTTACAAGTTCCTGATCTAGCCTCAAAAAAATGGATCTATGAACAATATGATTCACAGGTGATGAATGATACACTTTACACTGGTGGCGATGCAGCAATTGTGCGTGTTCATGGAACTAATAAGGCTTTGGCTATGACGGTTGATTGTACACCGCGTTACGTTGAAGCTGATCCTTTTGAAGGTGCCAAGCAAGCGGTTGCAGAAACTTATCGCAACATTTCAGCGGTGGGTGGAAAGCCTCTTGCTATCACTAATTGTCTTAATTTTGGTAATCCGCAAAAGCCCGAAATCATGGGGCAAATTGTGCGCGCAATTAAAGGAATTAATGAAGCCTGCAAAGTTTTAGATTACCCCGTAATTTCCGGTAATGTTTCGCTTTATAATGAAACTGATGGTAAGGCCATCAAGCCAACTCCAGCCATTGGTGGAGTGGGTTTATTGAAAGACTTAAACAAAAGATGTGACGCTAAATTTAAAATCAGTGGCGATGAAATTTTTGTGATTGGGAAAACCGCAGGCCATTTAGGCTGTTCGCTATTTGCGCGTGAGATTCTAAAAAAAGAAGAGGAGAAAAATCCGCCATTAGTTGATTTAGCTGAAGAAAAGAAAAATTCTGAATTTATCCGAGAATTGATTGAAAGCGCTACTATCAACGCTTGTCATGATGTTTCTGATGGCGGTTTGTTGATTACTTTGTTTGAAATGTGCAGCGAAAAATTAGGATGCAATATTGATATTTCTGATTTGCAAGCTGCCAGCCAAGTTGATGAAAATGCCCTTTTATTTGGCGAAGATCAATCTCGCTATGTTATCGCTATTGATCCGAGCCTGGTTAAAGATTTTAAGAAAAAGGCGGAAAAAAAGGGGGTTTCTGTTTTTAAAATTGGCATAACTTCAAAGGAAAAGATCATCATCAATTCATCCGAAATTGAAATTAAAGAGCTTATTAAACTAAACGAGGCAGTATTTGAAAAGAGGTTTTAATATATAGTGCTTGCTGCCTATATAGCCTATTTATCATGCCAACTTGCCTTATGAAGGGTTTTTGCCGGCAAGAGAATCCAGGCTTAAAGTGATATTAAATAAGTCACTGAGACCTATGCACTAACACATTATTCATGACCAGCAAAACATTTCACTACGCCGCCCTTACCATGCGGATTCTGGAAAGAATTCTAGGGGCAAATTTTTCGGTCAGTGGGATTGAAAAATTGCCTTCGCACCCGGTTATGTTCGTTGCCAATCACTTCACGCGCGCTGAAACATTTTTTATTCCTTACGTAATTTATAAATATACTGGCCGCCAGGTCAGATGTTTGGCCGATGCCAGCTTTTATCGTGGCAGACTTGGCAAATTTCTTGAATCAGTAGGGACAATTTCCACCAAAAATACTAACCGCGATTCCATCATTCTCAAAGATTTGATTAGTGGGGAATATGATTGGATGATCTACCCCGAAGGTGGAATGCTGAAAAGCAAAGAAACCCGAAACGAACATGGCTTTATAAATTATACTCCCTACCGAATAGGCCCAGTGCGCACAGGATCAGCGGTGCTGGCTTTAAAATCTGAACTTTACCGTAAAGATTTGGTTGAAGCCTTTGCAAAAAACGACCTCGAAAATTTAAAAGCTCTCGAGAAAAATTTTGGTATTACTTACCAACCTTATTTTAAAGAGATTAACACCCATATAACCCCTGTCAGCATCACTTATTATCCTTTGCGCCCAGGCCCAAATAATATACAAAAAATTGCTCAAAGATTTGTTAAAAAAATTCCTGAGCAAATAGCAGAAGAACTAGAGATTGAAGGCAATTTGCTACTTGGGGCGGAAATTAATATCAGCTTTGGCGATTCTATCAATCTCGGCGATTATATTAAAACCATGCGCGATGTGGTTTATCAAATTCCGATAATTAAAAGTGAAACAAAAAACAATCTGGTTTTGCGCTATTTTAGAACGCGTTTAACCAATGAATTCATGGAAAAAATTTATTCTCATATTCAGATAAATTTAGACCATATTTTCACCGCAACTCTCAGCCATTTGGATGAAGAAGAGGTGGATATTGATCATTTAAAAAGAGTAATTTACCTGTCGGCATTGACGCTACAAAAAAGCGGAAAATACCGTCTCAACAAAAGTATTTTTGAACAAAATCTGTTTAAAATTTTTCTTGATGAACCACGCCAGGAATTCGACAGCGTTTTTGAATTGGCTAAAAAACAAGGATTAATCGAAGAAATTGGAGGCAATAAAATTAAAATCAGGCGCGAGCTTTTTAAAAAGCAGTATGATTTTCATGAAATTAGGATCGAAAATTCTTTGCAGGTTATCGCTAATGAATTTGCGCTGCTGGAAACAGCAACAAGTGTAATAAGGCATAATGTGAAAATTCCTAAAGAGGAATTGCGCCAAAAAGTCTTCAATGAAATTTATAATCGTGATTTGGAAAATTTTAATTCTGATTACGAAATTTATTTTGATAAAAATTTCTCCAAAGACAAATCAGTTGGATCACCATTCTTCCTTGATTCAAAAGCTGAAGGAAATGCGCAAGCAGAAGAAATAGGGATAGTGGTTTCTCATGGTTATAAATCTGCCCCAAAAGAAGTTGAGTCCTTGGCAAAATTTTTAAACGGTTTTGGATATAAAATTTATGGCACCCGCCTAAAGGGTCACGGCACTGCTCCAATTAATATGAAAGATGTAACTTTTGAAGATTGGTATGAAGGTATGCAGCGTGGTTATGCAGCTTTACGCAATATCTGCTCAAAAATTGTGATAGTTGGATTTTCCACTGGTGGCCTTTTAGCACTTCTTTCTTGTGTTCGAAAAATCAATCCATCGCCAAAATTGACAGCAATTGTTTGTATTAATGCCGCTTTAAAATTACGCGATATCAAGGCCAGAATGGTTCCTGGAATCAATTGGTGGAATGACATGCTGGAAAGATTATATATTGGAAGAGGAAAATTTGAATATGTGGATGACGTGCCCGAAAATCCGCAAATAAATTATAGTCGTAATTATTTGAGAGGGGTAGAACAGCTTGGAAAATTGATGTCACTCGTTGAAAAAAATCTGGAAAATATTACAACTAAAGCCTTAATAATTCAGGCCAAATCTGATCCGGTAGTCAACCCCATAAGCGGCAAAATAATTTATTATAATATCGCTTCCGAAGACAAATCTTTTTCCGAAATTGATTTTTCAAATCACGTCGTGATCAATGGGTCCAGAAAAGAAGAAGTTTTTGAAGTGATCAGAGATTTTTTATCAAAATTAACAGCATAATTTTCTCTATGATGAGCCCTGTCTGCGACTAGGCTCGTCAAAAAAAGAATAAATTTAACTTTCATGCGATCCAAATTTACAAAAAATCAGGAACCTGATGAAAATTCAGCAATAGAGCAAGAGCGGGACGAAGAAGAGGTTGAAGTTGAAGCCACTGGCCCTGGTATTGCTTCAGCTAAAAAAAGCAAAATTTTAATTATTGCTGCCTCGTCAGTTTTGATAACGGTGGTGCTCTATTTTTTATTTTTTAAAGAGGAAGACACTAAGAAAGAAAAGTTAGAAGAAGTGCCAGTGCCGAGAGCAGAAAGAGTAGCCCCAAGTGAAGGAGGAAAATCTCCCTTTGAGTTAGAGCCTACTGAGAAACCCAAAGAAGATCTTGAATTATTAACTAAGCCTTCAGTTCCAGAGGTTCCAACTTTGCCTGAATTACCTGAAGGAGCTCTTCCATCAGAGCAAGTGACTGGTCAACCACAAGGTGGGCTTTTGCCAAAGCTCTTACCTCCTGTATCTCCTATAGATCAGAAACAATCTGCTCAATTGCCCACCCAGCAAGCACAACAACCAGCTGCTCAGCCTCAAGCGCCTGTGGAAGCTGCAGCTCCACCTCCAAAAGAAGAGAAAGAATTAGATCCACGTTATGCGCCGATTATTGTTTTTTCCGGTGGCGGCACTGATGGAGGGCCGACCCGAGGAGTTGGTTATGACGATAATATTAAGCAACTGAAAAAAGACCCAATTGATGCTTTAAAAAGAAGTGCTCCTGGCGTTGTTGCCACTTATATTGAAGATAGAGCACACACCATCGCGCAGGGTAAATTACTTACCGCAGTTCTTGAAACTGCTATTAATACTGAACTTCCTGGCTCAGTCAGGGCTGTAGTCAGCCGCGATGTTTTCGGTGAATCTGGAAATAATGTTTTAATCCCTAGAGGCTCAAGGTTATTTGGCAGTTATTCAAGCAAAATTACCAGAGGTCAGGGCAGGGTTGAAATTACCTGGAAGCGTTTGATTAGGCCCGATGGAGTTGATTTAGCAATCAGTTTCATTGCCTCTGACCAATTCGGCCGCTCTGGAGTATCGGGTGAGGTGGATAATAAATATGGGCCAATTATTGCCAATTCAATGCTTACTAGCATTCTTACTGTGGGGGCTGTTGCTGCAGCACAAAGCATACTTGGAAATGATGAGAGCACCACTACTACCACTAATCCTTCGCAAGGAACAACCACAACCACGGGGAATGCCACTAACCAAGCGGTTTATGATGTCAGCAAAACTATTACCGATACTGTGAGCAAAGTTATCAACAGCGCTATTGATATAACCCCAGTTATCAGAGTTCCTCAAGGTACTAAAATCACTGTCATTGTTAATTCTGACATTAACGTTCCATCTTTAAGTTCCCGCTAATGCCAGAAAAAACCATTAATCTTCATCTTGTTTCTGATTCCACTGGCGAAACTTTAAGCTCAGTGTCGCGTGCTGTGCTTTCGCAGTTTGAAGGAGTGGAATCCAATGATTTTATTTGGCCGCTAGTGCGCACCAGGCCCCAATTGGAAAAAGTCATAGAATCAATTGCTAAACACCCAGGCATCGTGCTTTACACCATTTTACACGATGATTTAATTGAAGCCTTGCGTCGAAAATGCTATGATCTGAAAGTCCCTTGCATCCCCGTCCTTTCTCACATAATTTGCGAGTTCTCTAATTATTTAGGTATGAGCATAAGCCACACAATCGGCAGACAACATTTGCTTGATAGCGAATACTTTTCACGTGTGGACGCCATTAGTTTTACTATCACCCATGATGATGGTCAATCAGGTTGGGATATATATGATGCGGATGTCGTTCTGATTGGCGTATCACGCACCTCAAAATCACCAACTTCGGTTTATCTTTCCTGCCGTGGCTACAAAACTGCCAATATTCCATTTGTTTCAATGGAAACCATTCCGCCGTCAGTTTATGAACTAAAAAAACCATTAATTGTAGGTCTTACAATTAATCCAGAAAAATTAGTGCAAATAAGACAGACACGTTTAGCTTCCATTGGGCAGGATGTTGCAAGCGATTATATTGATCTTGAATCAATAAAAAATGAAATCGCCGAATCAAGAAAGTTATTCGCCAAATTAGGCTGCCCGATAATAGATGTTACCAAAAGATCGGTTGAAGAAACAGCGGCCAAAATCATCCAGCTATTGCAAGAAAAAAAGATTAAAGAAAAAGAGGGGTAAATGCCTCTAAAGGGCCGGCCCAAGCGTCATGCTGCGGCTTGTCAAAAGTGAATTTTGCGCCTCTAAAGAAATCAGAGGTGCCTTTCTTTATTATTAAGAGTGAAAGAAAAATTTAAATTATGGTTAAACATACTATCCTGATCGTTGACGACGAACCAACGCAGTGCAAGGTTCTAGGGAAGTTCATTGAAGAGTTGGGCCACAACTATCTCGTAATGAATAGTGGTATGGAAGTTGTCGACTTCTTCATGAATAAAAAAACCATCAAAGACATTTCTTGTCATGATGTTGATGTTATGTTGCTCGACCTTTCCATGCCTGATCTTGATGGCTTAACAGTGCTAAAACAAATTGCGCCAATTAAAGGTGATCTCCAGGTAATAGTTCTTACTGCCAGTCAAGATGTTACCTTGGCCGTTACAGCCATAAATTACGGCGCTATCGACTATATCGTTAAAGGTGAGAAGGATATTTTTGCCCGTGTTACAGCGTCAATCAATAATGCAATCGAAAAGAAGAATTTGAAATATCAGGTCTCACACCTTGCCCGTAAAGGCAAAGATCAAGTGGCGTTCTCTGATATTATTGGCCAAAGTGAAGTAATTTCTGGGGTTATCAAATTAGCAAAAAAGGCTGTTAATTCCATGATTCCTATTTTGATTGAGGGCCCAAGCGGTTCAGGAAAAGAGCTATTGGGGCGTGCTATTCATGGTTCCAGCCCAAGGTCAGGAAAACCTTTTGTTATGGTGGAATGTGATTTGCTTCGAAATTCTAACGCGGAAGAAGAATTGTTTGGCTCAGAAAAAATTGCTTCTGAAGGTGCGGCTAAAAATATTGGCAAGATTCGCGAAGCCAATAATGGTACGCTTTTTTTGGAAAAAATTGATCTTCTAAAACCAGATTTACAGGTAAAACTTTTGCGTTTTATGCAAGAAGGTGAATTTATCCCCGTTCACGGGAAGTATCCGGTGCGTGCCAATGTTCGCATAATTTCTTCTACCAGTCGTGATCTAGAAAAAATGGTGGCAGCGAAAAAATTCCGCGAAGATTTGCGTTATCGTATTTCTGCTTTTCCAATTGTTATGCCGTATTTGAAAGAGCGTGGCGATGAAGATATCAGAATTCTCACCGAGAATTTCTGCCGCGATTTCAGCATTAACGAAAATAAAAAAATCAAAGGCATCAGCTCAGATACCCTTTACATGCTCTATAACTATGATTGGGAAGACAATGTTCGCCAATTAAAGAATGCAGTTTTCCGCGCCGTAGTTTTATGTGATTCTGATTTTTTAAAACCGGAACATTTCCCTCAATTACTCAATAAAGAGAATAGCAGCCTAACCAAAGCTAAAGCGACAATCAAAAAAAATTCTGATATTAATAGTGAATTGATCGATATTTTTGATGATGAAGGAAAGTGCAAAACTATTGATCTTATCGAGGAAGAAATAATCCGCCGCCTAGTTGATATCTATAATGGTAACCTCTCAGAAGTTGCTAAGCAGCTTGATATTGGCCGCTCAACAATTTATCGCAAACTTAAAATCCTAAATGAAAGCGAATATGAGAAAAGTTAAGACCGCTGTTTTCCCCGTGGGCGGCTTAGGAACACGCTTTTTGCCGGCCACAAAATCCATGCCAAAGGAAATGCTGCCAATTGCCAATAAGCCAATAATTCAATATGCTTATGAAGAGGCTAAAGCAGCAGGAATTGAAAAATTTATCTTCGTTACAGGGCGTAATAAAAATGCCATTAATAATCACTTTGATCACGCTTACGAGCTTGAATCAAAGCTAGATGAGAAAAATAAATCACAAGAATTAAAGCAAGTAATGGGTTGGCTGCCAGAGGCAGGGCAGGTTGCCTTTGTGCGCCAACAAAAGCCCCTTGGTCTTGGCCATGCCATTTGGTGTGCAAGAAATTTCATTGCTCATGATGAAGCTTTTGTAGTGGTTCTGGCCGATGAAATGATGATGCAAAGTAAGGGTCGTAAAAGGAATTTTTTGGGTGAGATGATTGATCTTTATCAACAAAAAGAAGAGGTGGCCAGTGTTGTGGCTGTTGATGAAATCTTGCCGCAAGACAGCAATAAATATGGCATAATTAAAACTGCCGACCAAGAAAAAATAATCGACATGGTCGAAAAACCAGCGCCAGATAAGGCTCCATCGAATTTAGCAATTACAGGTCGTTATATTTTACAACCGGAAATTTTTGAATATTTGGCAAAATTTGAAGTAGGCAGTGGTGGAGAAATTCAACTTACTGACGCTATGAAAGCCATGTGTCAAAAGCATCCATTCTATTATAAAAGAATTGATGAGCGCCGTTTCGACTGTGGCAACGTACTCGGCTATATAGAAGCGAATATTGCCTTTGCTATTGCTGATGAAAAAATTGAAAGCGGAGTAAAGGAGCTTTTAAGAAAGTATAGCGCTTAGAAATTGCATCTTTCAATTAGCCATTTGGTTGCTCGTTCACCTCAGTAATATTTATCCACGGCCATAATAATTAATTTTTAACTATTAAGTGCTTTGCACTACGAACCAAAATTAATAATAATCTACTATGACAACAGCAATCGTATTCCCAGGACAAGGCTCACAAACAGTAGGAATGGGTAAAGACCTGTTCGAAAATTTTGCTTCCGCGCGCGAAGTTTTTCAAAAAGTTGATGAGATTTTATTGATCAACCTTTCCAAAATAATGTTTGAAGGCCCCAGCGAGGAATTAACAAAAACCGAAAATACGCAGCCAGCTTTAATGGCGGTTTCAATAGCTTTAATTACCGTTTTAGAAAAAGAATTCGGCAAAAAATTTTCTGATCTTTGTTCTTTTACTGCTGGTCATTCTTTGGGAGAATATTCCGCGCTTTGCGCCGCTAAAGCCATTAGTCTTGAAGAAACAGCCAGGCTGCTACAAGTGCGTGGCAAGGCAATGGCCAAATGTGGCGAAAAAACCACGGGGGCTATGGCAGCAATTTTGGGCGTTGAAATTGATGTGGCTCAGGCCATAGCCAGTGAGGCTGCGCAAGGTGAGGTTTGTCAAATTGCCAATGATAATTCTGTTGGCCAAATTGTGATTTCTGGTTCAAAGGCAGCAATCGATCGCGCCATTGAAATTGCTAAAACCAAGGGCGCAAAGCGCGCTATTGCTTTGCCGGTGAGTGGTGCATTTCATTCAGCTTTGATGGCAGAGGCGCAAAATGAAATGAAAATTGCTCTAGCAAAAGCTGAAATTAAAACCCCTACCGTACCTCTAATTGCTAATGTTACTGCTAAGCCGGTGAGCGATCCTAATGAAATTCGTGATCTTTTAGCCCAACAAATCACTGGTTCTGTTAGATGGCGGGAAACCATGTTATTTATGGCTGAAAAAGGTGTTGAAGAAATTATTGAAATTGGCTCTGGAAAGGTATTAGCAGGCCTGGTTGGCCGAACTTGCCCTAATGTAAAATCGCGCTCACTACAGAATAGCGAAGATTTAAAGGGCTTTTAATTAACTATTCTTCCGCCTTTTTTGCGATATCGCGCCTAGCGAAACCTTCTTTCCAATCAATCAAATCAACGGCCTCATAGGCTTTTTTACGTGCTTCGCTAAATGAATTGGCTTTGGCGATGACATTTAAAACGCGCCCGCCATTTGCTAAAATTTTTCCGTCTTTTTTGATTGTTCCGGCATGGAAAATTTTTACATCAGAAATTTTTTCTGCTGCCTGGAGGCCATTGATTTCACTGCCTTTCTCGTAATTATCGGGATAACCTTTGGCGCACATTACTACGCAAACAAATTTTTTTTCTTCGTCAAATTCAACTTTTATTTTATCGAGCTTTTGGTCGATTGCTGCCTCAATTAAAGAGACAAAATCAGATTTGATACGTGGCAGAATAACCTGAGTTTCTGGATCACCAAAGCGGGTGTTGAATTCCAAAAGCTTTGGCCCGTTTTTGCCAATCATCAATCCGGCGAATAAAATTCCCCTAAATGGGCAGCCTTCATTTTCAAGGCCTTGTAGAGTTGGTTTGATTATCTCAGTAAGGATTTTTTCTTCGGTTTTTGCATCAATAAAAGGCGAGGGAGAGTAAGTGCCCATACCGCCGGTATTAGGCCCAGTTTCATTTTCGCCAACTTTTTTGTGATCATGAGCAAAGCCAAGAGGAATGAAGTTTTTTCCATCACAAAGTACGAAATAACTGGCTTCGAAACCATCCAAAAATTCTTCGATTATAATTTTTTTGCCTGCTTCACCAAATTTTCCTGACAGAATCTCCCTGATATTTTCTTGTGCCTCTGTAAAATTTTGGGCCATGATTACGCCTTTGCCTGCAGCCAAGCCATCGGCTTTTATAACGCAAGGGAAACCTAGATTTTTAGCAAACTCTATCGCCTTTTCTTCATCGTCAAAAGTTTGATAAATGGCGGTTGGAACAGAGTTTTTGTCCGCAATATTTTTCATGAAAATTTTTGAGCCTTCCAACTGCGCTGCTTTTTTTGAGGGGCCAAAAACACGAATTTTTGCTTTTTCTAAATCGTCCACTAATCCTGCCACTAAAGGTTGTTCTGGGCCAATAAAAACAAAATCGATCCCTTCTTTTTGGCAAAATTCGATTATTTTTTTATGTTCATCAATCTTTATTCCAGCCACGATTTGCGTGACTTCAGCTATACCGGCATTACCAGGAAGGGCAAAAATTTTTGTTTCCTGAGAAGATCTCTTAAATTGCTCACAAATAGCGTGCTCTCTGCCTCCAGAGCCAATAACTAAAATTTTTTTCATATTGCCGAATTAAGATTTTAAGTTTATAATGCCCAATAACTTAAAGCTTAAATCTAAAATACCAATTATGAGCCTTAAAGAACATACCGTAAAATCTTACGATAAAGATTTGCAATCAATCGCCGGCATTCTTGATGACATGGTGGAATTGGTTTCAACTTCAATTGATATCGTAGCAGAAGCTATAAAAAGCGGGGGTGAGGATTTCTTAGAAAAAATTACCAGCCACGATTACAAAATAAATTCTTTAGATTTTCTAATTGAAAAAAAAATTACTGCTATTTTGGCCATGCGCCAACCCATGGCTGTTGATTTACGTTATATTGTTTCAGCTCTGAAAGTGTCTTCAAACCTAGAAAGAGTAGGAGACCAAGCAAAGAGCATCATTAAAAAAATTCACCGTGTAGGTGAAGATCAAATTAGTGAAAATGTGAAAAAATCGCTGCTCGAAATGGTAAAATTATCAAAAAAGATGGTGCGCGATTCTGTGGTGGCATTTAACGACCAAGATACAGAAAAAGCTGAAGAAGTTTTGAAACAAGATGATGAAATTGACGACATATATAGCAGTCTATTCGGCGTTCTAGAAGGTGAAAACTTTAGCAAACAACAAGCAGAAAGGATTATTAATATTTTATTCATTGCCAAAAGCTTTGAAAGATTGGCTGATCATTCCACCAACATCGCTGAAATCACTAAATATGTAGTTACGGGTGAAACTAAATAGCTCAATTAATAGGCACTAAGCATTGAAAAACATGGCAACACGCGAAGAAAAAAAAGAAAGCGGGCAAATAGCGCGCCTTGACAATAAGGATCTCATGGGCTTTGCCAAAAATTTTCCAAAGGAAAAAATGGAGCGCAAACCTGATTGGATTCGCGTGAAAGCGCCGGTTTCTAAAGGCTATTATGAAACCAAAGAGCTTCTGAATGAAAAAAAATTACATACAGTTTGTGAAGAGGCTGCTTGTCCAAATATAGGTGAATGTTGGGCGCAGAAGCATGCAACAGTGATGATTTTAGGTTCAGTTTGCACGCGCGCTTGTTCATTCTGTAACATAGAAACAGGTAAACCGGATTCGGTAAATCCGCATGAACCTGAAAATGTTGGCGATGTGGCAAAAGTATCTGGCCTGAAACATATTGTTATTACTTCTGTTGACCGTGATGATCTGCCTGATGGCGGTGCTGAACAGTTTGTAAAATGTATTGAAAATGTGCGCCGCAAATCCCCCCAAACAACAATAGAAATTTTAACGCCTGATTTTCTGCGTAAAGAAGGGGCTGTAGAAAAAGTTGTTGCTGCCAAGCCGGATGTTTTTAATCACAATATTGAAACTGTACCTGGTCTTTACACCACTATTCGCCCTGGTGCTCGCTATTTCCATTCTTTGTGGCTTTTAAAAAGAGTAAAAGAAATTGATCCTACAATGTTCACTAAATCTGGCCTGATGGTTGGACTTGGTGAAACTAAAGAACAAGTGCTGCAAGTTATGGATGATATGCGTTCCGCTGATATTGATTTTCTAACTATAGGCCAATATTTGCGCCCAACCTTGCGCCATGCGCCTGTTGATCGTTATGTCCACCCCGATGAATTCGAATTTTACAAAAAGTCTGCTTATAATAAGGGATTTTTGATGGTTGCTTCAAGCCCGCTGACACGCTCTTCCTATCACGCTGGTGATGATTTTTCTGAAATGAAAAAAGCCCGGAATTCCAAAAGTTAAAACCCCCCCAAATTCATCGAATCTTGTTGAGGATATTTGCAAAGCAAATGCCAAAGCAAGCAACATAGAGCCTTAGATGAATTTGGTTTTAGAAAAGGTTCTAATTTTAATTTATAAATATGCCTGGAAAATTTAGTACTTATACGGCGGAGGAAATTGTTAACCTTGTTAAAGACCCTCAAACTCTGTTTAATGATGATAACGCATTTTCAAGAGAAGATTGTTCAAGTTTGATTGAGAGGATTAACGAAATCAGTAGTCAAAGGGATGGATTCGAATTGAATCAAATCGCTGCTATATTGAATGGCTTATCAAATCCTAATTATGATAACTATCTCATAAAATCTAATCTTGAGATTGTTAGCTTAACCTGGAATTTTGACAGAATTTTAAGAAGCACTAATGAAGGAGAAGTTGTAGAGATAAGTAATAAAGTAACCCCTTATGATGTAATCGAGACAATTAAAGGTTGCGCTAATCTTGGGTATGATAAAGGTGATATGTCGTGGGATATAACCCTTTTATCGCAATGGATCAGTTTAAACATTAATAGCATCTTTCCAAATAGAGCTCTAGTTCTTCTGCATAGCCTTTCTAAGATGGGGTATGAGTATGGTGACCAAGCAACCCTTTCTATAACCAATTCCCTTTCAATAATTTTCAGAAAAGCAAGAGAGGGAATAGAAGGCTTTAAGACAAGGAGTATTGTTGATTTTGTTTACAGCTTGGCAAGGGCTAAAATGTTTATTGAGCTTTTTGAAGTACAACAACAAGTAAAATCAAGGCTAGGAGCATCTTACTTAAATCTGAACCATGAATCTGCTTCGGCCCTTTTGCAGGTTAATTTAATTTGCAGGAGTTTTTACGGCCAATCTTTTTTTGCGGAGAGAGAATTAAAAGAATTAAGGTCAGTTAATCAGAATCCTCTTATTAGGCCTCATTCATCGACACTACAAAACTCTGCTGCTCTAAGTTTAGAGAAAATGGGGTATAGGGTTACTTTAGAGTGGACACGCCCTGATGAACCAACAAGAGCGATTGACATTCGCTGTGAAAATGACTGTGAAGTTTTGTATGTGGAAGTTGATGGAAAATCACACTATTTAATAAGGGGAGATAAGCTTTATCCAAATTCGGCTACTAGAAGGAGAGATGAAATTAATAAGTGGTTAATTGCTCCATTAACTGAGCAAAGTGCTAAGCCGCATTATTATATTACCCTACCTTATTCTATAGTTGGAGCAGCTAATTTTGCTGAAGAATTATTCAAAAGAAAGATGCCCATTACCCAAGAGCCTGCTGAAGAAGTTAAAGAAATAGGACAATCGAGTTTAATTGAGGCAAAAGTTGAGGAAGAGGTAAAAGAAGCTGAAACAGAGCTTAAACAAGTAACATCAAAAAAGGGAAAGAAGACAGATAAAAAAGGTGGTAAAAAACCGTCCGTGCAACCAACTCTTAGTTTTGAAGAGAGTTTAAGGATGATACTTTTTCAACCTCAAGAATCTCAGCAAGCTGCTTTAATAAGAATGTTGCAAGAGGTGATTAGTGTGAGAGATGTTAGGGGGCTAAAGAATATTCTGGCAAGTGGTGTGGTTGATCCTAACGCAAAATTTCCGGAAACTAATTTGACCTTTTTGAATTGGGTTTTATGGCGTATGATACCCCAGGCTCAAAATGATAATGCGAAACCAAATACGATTAGCAAAGATCTTCAGATTATTGAAGCCTTGGTAGGAGCTGGATTTAGTCAAGAAGTGGCCGAAATAGAAGATGTAGAGAGTAAAGTTAATAATAGGGCTGATGATTCTGCCTCAAAAGGTAAAGGTAAAGCAAATAGAGGTAAAACAAAGACTGTAGAAAAAGTAGTTACGGAGTTTTTTAACTTAGCTCTCGATAGTAACTTATATAATGCAGCAACTTTTCTTTTTACTAGATTCAATATTAATGTTAGATTAACTTCTAATGCAGATGATGTTACGCCAATAGTAAACAGCGGCTGTGTAAAATTGATCATAAAATTAGCTGAAAAAGGCATACCAGGCTCTAACGAGCGTATTTGGGATATAGCTCTAAGCAAAGAGAATTCTGAAGAAATACTAGAAGGGCTTATTGGAATTAATTTTTTGCCAACCTGTTTGGGGGAGTTTGTAAGCGGAATGCCCGTAATAGTACAAGATCTAGAGTTGCTTTTAGAGATTTTGTTTCTTGCCGTAAAATTGAAGAACGAGAATATAGTTGAGGCTTTTGCACATAGAAGATTGATCGAGGACTTTCAGGAAGTAAATAAAATAAATATTTTAAATTTAGCAGCTAAATATGGTGATAAAAACATTTTTAATATTTTGAGAGCGCAAATTAGGGAATCTTTAGAAGAAGACCCATCACAACTTTTAGATGCGGTGTATGTTGCCTGTAAGTTTGGGCAGGAGGAAATTGTTGCTGAATTGATCTCTGAACATCCTGAACTTTTATCAGCCGATAGAAGTTCAGAGTTTTTTGGAGCTCCAATACACATAGCAGCCAGCTTTGGGCAAACTAAAATAATTCAATTTTTGTGTGAGGCTGCGAATGATAAAGGAATAAATGATTACATTAACTGTAGGCGCAGTGATGGCTTTAATCCTCTGTGTTTAGCTATTTCTAAAAACCACATTGAAGCAGCTTTTAAAATTATTTCGATGGGGGCAGATTTAGAAGTTAGAAATTTAGTCGGTGATGCGATGTTGTCGCCTATAAGTTTTACACTATTAACGCTAAAGCAATTTCCTGATAACATCTTGATTTTTCGGGCGCTAATAGAGAAAGGGGTTCAAGTAAACCATCTAGAATCAGAGAAGGAAAAACTGCCTTTTACAAGCCCGTTATTTTTTGCAGCTGTTGATGCAATGAGCCTTGAGGCCTGCCTCCTATTGATTCGTGCTGGGGCAAAAGTGAATGTAACAATGGAGGAGGGTGATACCTTAATTGGTACTATTGAAGAACACCTAAAAATAAAAAGAGAAGTTTACAATATTAATACAAATAATGTCTTGTTAGAGCGTACTTCCCGAATACTGACAATATTACGTAGGGCTCTAAAGTCAGAATTAGAAAGAGAGGGGGCAAATCAACCCAGCGCAAGCGCCAGCCCTTTATCTCACGAGACCGTTGCAAAGCAGGAGGAAGAAAAACAGGAATCTCGAAGTTAAAGTGTAACAATTAAATTTCTTATAAACTGTGCTTTAATAGTTGCGAATAAGGATTAAGGTTGGATGAGAAAGTTTATAAAAACTAATTCTCATCCAACTTCAGAGCTGCTAAAAACGCGCTTTGAGGAATTTCTACATTACCAATCTCGCGCATTTTCTTCTTCCCCTTTTTTTGCTTATCCAAAAGCTTTCTTTTACGCGAAATATCACCGCCATAGCATTTAGCTGTTACATCTTTTCTCATGGCCGAAACCGTTTCGCGAGCGATGATTTTGCCACCAATGGCGGCTTGAATGGCAATGGCAAACATTTGGCGGGGAATTAAATCTTTTAATTTGGCACAAATTGCTCGTCCTCGGCTTTCAGCACGGGTTTTATGAGTTATGAAAGACAGCGCATCCACAGGTTCGCCATTAACCATGATAGTTAATTTTACTAACTGACTTTCTTCATAACCATCCATATTCCAATCAAAGCTGGCATAACCGCGGGAACAAGATTTCAGACGGTCATAAAAATCATAAACAATTTCATTGAGCGGCAGTCGATAAACAAGCATGGCGCGGTCACCAACGTAAGAGAGCTCTTTTTGAATACCGCGTTTCTGGGTGCATAAATCAAGAACCGATCCCAGATATTCATCTGGTGTCATAATAGTGGCCTTAATCCATGGCTCTTCCATAAATTCAATTTTAGTTGGATCAGGCATTTCTGCAGGAGAATGGACTTCAACTATTTGTCCGTCGCGCAAGTGAATTTTATAAATTACTGATGGGGCAGTGGTGATTAAATCAAGATCAAATTCGCGCTCTAATCTTTCTTGAACAATTTCCAGGTGTAGAAGCCCTAAGAATCCACAGCGAAAGCCATGACCAAGCGCAGAAGAAGTTTCTGGTTCATATTCAAAACTAGCATCGTTCAAATGTAATTTTCCTAAAGCGTCACGAAATTTTTCAAAATCTGAGGCATCAATTGGGTAAATTCCGCAGAAAACTACGGGTTGATTTTGTTTAAAGCCGGGCAGGGCAGTGGCGCTGTCATTTGAAGCCAGAACAAGGGTGTCACCAACTTTACAATCAGAAACTTGTTTGATTTGAGCATTGATAAACCCTACTTCACCGGCCTTTAATTCATCACAAAAAATTTTTTTCGGTGTAAAAAATCCTACCGAATCAACTTGGTAAGTAGCATTTGCAGCCATCATTTTTATTTTTTGGCCTTTTTTAATTGAGCCATCGATAACCCTTGCCAGCACTATCACGCCAAGATATGTATCATACCAACTATCAATCAATAATGCTTTAAAAGCGCCATCGGGGTTGCCTTGTGGAGCAGGAAGTTTTTTTACCACTGCTTCCAAAACTTCGTGAATTCCAACGCCAGTCTTGGCCGAAACCAGAATTGCTTCAGAAGTGTCTATGCCAATTACTTCCTCAATTTGTTTTTTGACGCGCTCTGGATCTGATGCCGGCAGATCAATTTTATTTAAAACCGGTACAATTTCATGATTATTGTCTATAGCTTGATAAACATTGGCCAGGGTTTGTGCTTCAACTCCTTGTGTTGAATCAACAACTAAAATTGAACCTTCGCAGGCAGCAAGACAGCGGCTTACTTCATAAGCGAAATCGACGTGGCCAGGTGTATCCATTAAATTTAACATATAAGTTTTTTCATCATCGGCCTTATATTTTAAGCGCACTGTTTGAGCTTTAATGGTGATGCCGCGTTCTTTTTCAATATCCATCGAATCAAGAATTTGTGCTGTCATTTCACGTTCTTCAATGGCGCCACACTCTTGAATCAAGCGGTCAGAAAGCGTTGATTTGCCGTGGTCAATATGGGCTACGATAGAAAAATTACGAATGTGAGAAAGGGGATTCATTTGAGGAAATTTTGTAAATTTTTGGAAAACTTGTCTTTGTTTTTTTGATCAACAAAATGCGGTGCCTTCATGCGCGCCGAAAGCGATTTAAATTAGTTCGCTTTCGTAACTTTTAATTTCTAATTGTTAATTGTCCAATGTCTGATCACAAACTCCAGCCAGTCCGAGGCACAAAGGACCTATTTGGTGATGAAATAAAAATTTTTAATCACATTATTTTTTCTGCCAAAAAAAAGAGCGAAATTTTTGGATTTGAAGAATTACAAACACCAATTTTTGAATTTAGTGAAGTGTTTGAGCGCAATCTGGGTGAGGCTTCTGACATTATTTCAAAAGAAGTTTATAAATTCCAGGATCGCTCGCAGAATGTTTTAACCTTACGCCCTGAATTTACGGCCGGTATAGTTCGTGCCTTGATTTCTAATGGTGAGTTACAGCAGCTTCTACCGCGAAAATTTTTTTCTGCCGGGCCAATTTTTCGCTACGATCGCCCGCAAAAAGGGCGTCAACGCCAATTTCACCAAATTAATTTTGAAATTTTTGGTGAAGAAAATTTTTTCTGCGATGTTGAATCAATAATGCTCGCAGCCGCTATTTTAGGTGATCTAGGAGTTTTGGATAAAACAACATTAGAAATAAATTCTTTGGGATGCGCTAAAACAAAAGCTGATTATGAAGTGGCCTTAAGCCAATATTTTACTAAATTCAAAGATGATTTATCGCCTGATTCTCAAATTCGTTTGCAAAAAAATCCGTTGCGTATCCTTGATTCTAAAGAACAGCAAGACATCAAGCTTTTAAGTGATGCCCCAGAAATTGTTCAATTTTTCTCTGATGAAGCCAAATTGTGCTTTGATTCAATTTTAAATCTTTTGACGAAATTCGGATTAAAATATCGCATTAATCAAAGGCTAGTGAGGGGATTAGATTATTACACTTCAACGGTTTTTGAATTTACTATGGCTCATGAAGGCGCTCAAAACACTGTTCTGGCAGGAGGGCGTTATGATGATTTGGTTAAAAAAATGGGTGGTAAAAAAGTTCCGGCAATTGGCTTTGCTGCTGGTGTGGAAAGATTAATGCTACTTGCGAAATTAAATTTATCGAAAAGCCGCCCAATTGCTGTAAATTATATTTCTGAAAATGAAAAAAATCATGCCTTTGAAATTGCCCATAGGCTTAGAGTTGCAGGGTTCGCAGTTGAATTTGTGTTTGATGGAAATTTCAAAAAACAAATGAAACGTGCATCACAAAATAATTCACGATTTGTGATAATTATTGGTGAGGATGAAATGAAAAAAGGCGAAGTTTCAGTGAAAGATTTTGATAATTCAAAAGAGCAAAAAGTAAGGCAGGAATTGCTTGTGCATTATTTAGAGGGGAAGGCCTAGAATGCTTCAACGCAGGCAATATTTTCCTACAAACTAATCTTAAGCAATTATCACGCTTTTTCTAAAATGGTTTTAAAATCACCAAGCTTACAATCACTATCATCAGAACTGTAGGAACTTCATTAATCAGACGATAAAATTTTTGGCTATATTGATTTTCCCCGGCAGCGAATTTTTTGCGGCATATAGAAAGAAAGCCGTGATAACCGGCAAGAAGCAGGGCTAAGGTCATTTTAATTTGCAGCCAAACTAAATCAAAACCGATTTGTGATGCCAAATAAAAACCAAAGGCAAAAACGGCGATCATTGAAGGCAGCATAATGAAGCGCATTAATTTTCTTTCCA
Source organism: uncultured Rhizobium sp. (assembly GCA_964502375.1). Classification (GTDB taxonomy): domain Bacteria; phylum Pseudomonadota; class Alphaproteobacteria; order Rickettsiales; family UBA1997; genus UBA2645. The sequence continues at coordinate 25,330 of CAZCWN010000008.1, forward strand.
TGATCTGAAAAATTTTATCAGTTTCTGAACCAACTGCAACTTCGGTGTGATAAACAAAAATTCTTGGCAGGTAAAGTAAACCGACAAGCCAGGAAATTACTGCAATTATATGCAGAATTTTAATTACGTCATAAAGTTCGATTTCAGCCATTTTTTAAGAAATTGAGGTTGATAATTTGAGTTTTAAAAATAGTTTCGCGGCCCATTTTTGATGGGCATAAAACTTCCAGATAGATTCTAACTTTTCAATTTACAACTCATGAAACTTTTAGCATGCAATAGTAATCCAACTTTGTCGCAAGAAATTGCCGATTATTTGGGGTTAAAGCTCATTAATGCTGAGGTAAAAAAATTTGCCGATATGGAAGTTTTTGTTGAGATCAAAGAAAATGTTCGGGGTGAAGATATCTTTGTAATTCAATCCACTTCTTATCCGGCCAATGATAATATCATGGAATTATTGATTGCAATTGATGCGTTGCGCCGTGCTTCGGCTAAAAGAATTACAGCCGTTATCCCTTATTTTGGCTATGCTAGACAAGATCGTAAAGCTGCACCCCGCACTCCGATTTCAGCAAAGTTGGTGGCTAACTTAATCACTTCTGCAGGTGCTGATCGTGTGTTAACGGTTGATTTACATGCCGGGCAAATTCAAGGCTTCTTTGATATTCCTCTTGATAATCTTTATGCGGCGCCGGTTTTCATTGACGATATCAGAAAAAATTTTGATTTGAACAATTTAGTGGTAGTATCGCCAGATGTAGGGGGGCTTGTGCGTGCGCGGGCAATCGCTAGTAAAATTGGAGCAGAACTGGCAATTGTTGACAAACGTCGTCCTAAAGCTGGAATCAGCGAAGTGATGAATATTATTGGGGAAATTGAAGGCAAAAATTGTATTATTGTTGATGATATGGTTGATTCCGGCGGAACTTTATGCAATGCCGCTGAAGCCTTAATTAAAAAGGGCGCAACTTCTGTTTCTGCTTATATTACTCATGGGGTTTTGTCTGGAAAAGCCAATGAAAGAATTGCTAATTCCAAACTTGAAAAGTTAGTTATCACTAATTCTATTGAGCCTTCACCAGAAACCAGAGCCACCGGAAATATCAGAATAATCAATATCGCTGATCTTATTGGGAAGGCTATTAACAACATTTCTCAGGAAAAATCCGTCTCAACTTTGTTCGATTAGATAAACTTCTCTATGCACATAATTAAAAATTTTAAAACGTCGATAACCGCCTTTGCTCTTTCCATTGCTATTGTTTTATTATCTATTTTTTCTGCTGACTTGCTTTATCGGCCGAAAAAAATTTTAAAGAGAGGTTATCAAATTGAGCTTTCCGCTAATGGAAAACCAGCGGCTCAGAAAGAGGAGAAGCTAGTTGATTTAGCCACTATGTTAAAAACTGCTGATTTTGACCGCGGTGCTAAAACTTTTAAGAAATGTGCTTCTTGCCACACTATTAATAAAGGGGAAGCAGCAAGAGTTGGCCCCAACCTATATGGAATTATTGGCCGCGCTAGGGCTTCATCATCTGGATTTTCTTATTCTGAGGCTATGAAAGCAAAAGGTGGAGTTTGGGATAAAGAATCAATAAACCAATTTATTACCAAGCCGAAAGATTTTATTGCCGGAACGAAGATGGCTTTTCCTGGGTTAAAAAAACCCCAAGATCGTGCAGATGTAATTCTTTTTTTGGAAAAGTCAGGAAAATAAACTTCTAAAGTTATCGAAAAATTTGCTTTATAGTTTTTTCTTAGATTAGTTGGAAGACTGGTGCCAAGTGGCTGTTTTTAAATTTATTATTGCTGCTTTTTATAAGTTTAGGCTGCTTGGGTGTTTTTCTTACGGTTTTAAATATCAAATAAGTTATGGAATACGTTATTGGAATAGCTTTATCTGCAATCCTTGGAGCGGTTTTTGGTTCTTACGCTACCCTTTTCGCTTATCGCCTTCCTTTGAATGAATCATGTTTTGGTAGGTATTTTGGAGAAAAATCCAAATGCCCTCAATGCGGAGCAACCATTAAAACACGTGATTTAATACCTTTACTTAACTGGTTTTTTACCCTCGGTAGATGTAGTTCATGTAAGGGAAGAATTCCGCGCACCCATCTTTTTATTGAAGTTACAACCACTATTTTATTCGTTCTTTGTTATTTAAAATTTTCATTAAGTGAAGATTTTATTATCTATTCACTAATTGCGGTAGGTGTAGTAATCCTCGTTGCTACTGACTTCAGCCATAAGCTTTTTCCAAGCTCAGTTTTAAATTTTATTTTAATCATAGGTTTAGTTAACCGCGTTTTACAAGATGGGACTATTGTTGAGGCTATCTTTTCAGGCGCTATCGGCATTTTCTTTGCAGCAATTTTTTATGAAGTTTTTTACAAAAGAACTAGCGGGCTTTTTGCTACTCAAGCCCAATCTTTAGATTATACAAAATTCATTTTGGTTGCCAGCCTCTGTTTGCAACCCTATGTTTTTTTATTTTACTTTTTCACCATCATGACCATCTTCACTATGTTTTTGCTGTTTGATATTCCGAGCAAAAGGAAGCACAATAGCTACAGCTATGTGATGGTTATACCGTTCTTCTGGCTGCTGGTTTATTCACCAATATTTTTTAGTGCTTAATATAATTGTGCATAGTGCTTAGTATAAACAAACAAGCTCTAACACTAGATCAAATCTCCTAAATTTTATGAATCACGACTATCGCGTTAAGGATATTTCTTTGGCTGTTTGGGGCAGAAAAGAAATTACTTTAGCAGAAAATGAAATGCCTGGCTTAATGTCTTTGCGCCGCGAATATGGCGAATCGAAGCCGCTTAAAGGCGCCAGAATTGCTGGTTGCCTTCACATGACAATTGAAACTGCGGTTTTGATTGAAACCTTGATACATTTGGGCGCAGAGGTGCGTTGGAGTTCTTGCAATATTTTTTCAACCTCTGACCAAGCGGCTGCCGCCATTGCTGCTGCTGGTATACCGGTTTTTGCCTGGAAGGGTGAAACTGAGGAAGAATATGATTGGTGCATCAGGCAAACGATAATTGGTAAAGATGGATGGAGGCCAAATATGATTTTGGATGATGGGGGAGATTTAACCAAAATAGTTCATGAAGAATATCTAGAAATTCTCTCTGGTATAAAAGGTCTGTCCGAAGAAACCACAACTGGTGTGGCTCGCCTTTATCAAATGGAAAAAGAAGGCAAATTAAAAGTGCCGGCAATCAATGTTAATGATTCAGTCACTAAATCAAAATTTGACAATCTTTATGGTTGCAAAGAAAGCGTGATTGATGGCGTAAAAAGGGCAACCGACGTGATGATCGCCGGAAAAATGGTGGTGATTTGCGGTTATGGAAATGTTGGTAAAGGGTGCGCTGAAGCATTTAGATCACAGGGTGCACGCGTTGTGGTAACGGAAATTGATCCAATTTGTGCATTACAGGCAGCAATGGCTGGGTATCAGGTTTTAACCATTGAGGATGTTGTTCAAACCGCTGACATCTTTATCACAACCACTGGTAATGTTGACATCATAACCATTGAACATATGCGCGCCATGAAAGATTGCGCTATTGTTGGTAATATTGGCCATTTCGATAATGAAATTCAGGTAGAAGCTTTAAGAAATCTAAAATGGACCAACATTAAGCCGCAAGTTGATCAAATTACTTTTCCTGATGGTAAAAGAATTATTTTGCTTGCCGAAGGAAGGTTATTAAACTTGGGTTGCGCTACCGGACATAGCGCCTTTGTTATGTCTGCAAGCTTCACTAATCAAGTGATGGCCCAAATTGAACTGTGGCAAAATCATCAAAAATATCAAAATAAAGTTTATATTTTGCCAAAAGAATTAGATGAAAAAGTTGCCAGGTTGCACCTAGAAAAATTAGGCGTGAAATTAACCACACTTAATAAAAAGCAGGCTGACTATATCAGCGTTGGCGCCACCGGTCCTTTCAAAAACGAAAATTACAGATATTAAAATGGAAAAGTTTCAAATTACTAAAGTGGGTTACGACAGATTAAAATCTGAACTTGAAAATTTAAAAAATGTTGAGCGCCCAAATATCATTAAGCAAATCGCTGCTGCACGCGAGCTTGGTGATTTAAGAGAAAATGCTGAATATCATTCAGCAAAAGACAGGCAAGGCTTTATTGAAGCGCAAATCGCTGATCTGGAAGATAAATTTGTCCGCGCCGAAATTGTTGATATCAGCAAATTGTCAGGCAGTAAAATCCGTTTCGGTGCCACCGTAAAATTGGAAGATTTAGATAGTGGCAAAAAAGTTTCTTACAAAATTGTCAGCGAATTTGAGGCCAATATTGATGAGGGTTTGATATCAGTTGTGTCCCCGGTGGCTAGAGCTTTGCTTGGAAAAGAAGCGGGCGATGAAGTTGAGATAAAAACTCCAGGTGGAATTATAAATTATGAAATTTTAGGTGTAGAATTTGTTTAAGGGTTTTTGAGAAGCACTAAAGTTTATATATCGTCGACTTTCTAATCCTTACCAAATAATTCCGAATTCTCTGGAGAGCTCTTTTTTTATTTCTAATAAACCGTTGTAAACTTTATCTAAATCATTCCCAAAAGGTTCAGCTTGCTTAGAACGTCTGAATATTCCCTGGGATACTCTGTGAGGTTTAAGACTAATAATTTTTCCAATTTTTACTCTAAAACTAGCCCCAACTTGAAGAGCCGATGCTGCTAAATTCAAGTATGAAATTTTTTCTTTTAAATTATCATATTGTCCCTCCAACCATTCCCCCAGGTTCGTCTCAGTAATATTACCATCATCTCTAGTGGTGAATCGTGAAATACTGAGGCTTCCATGTTCCTTGCCTGTCATCAATTTTGTAAACCTTTCTTCTTCACTCAGCATTATAGTTGAATTCATATCGCGAAAACTGTTCTGAGTATCTGAAAAAATTTTCTCAGCAAAATCTAGGCAGTCTTTAAATTCCTTTACAAATAGCTTTTTCTATCTCTGATAAATACTCAGGTAGTATAAGTAATACAAAAGGCCCTCCCAACCCTAGTAAGAAAACTAGCACTAAATAACCTGATTCATTAAGTAAAAATTTAATAAAGTTGATTTTAGGGTTTCTCATATTTGGTATAAATTAAGGAAGTTAGGTAGAGTAAAAAAACTAGGAAATTTTTATAAAACCATTTTTTTCTTGATCCTGAAATAAAGTTTGAGTCATTATATTTTAACCAAAATTTCTTGAAGAACTAATTAGCACTGTCCAATTTTTATTCACATTTTTTGAAGTTTAAAAAATTGTTTGACATGGCAAAAGCGCTCACTTATCCATCGCGCGCTCACAATTTCAGTTGGGTCTTTATACCTCATTTTCATAATAACATTTTACACATACAAATGAAAAAAACTTTCTCTTCAAAAAAGTCAGCCTTTTCTTTGATCGAGTTGTCGATCGTGTTGATCATTATCGGTTTGCTGATTGCCGGTATAACTGGCGGTGCTAGCTTGATTAAAAGCTCCCAACTTCGTTCTTTAATGAGTGAGGCAAGAGGTTACGCAGTTGCAGTTAATGCTTTTTATACACAATATAACGCCCTTCCTGGTGACTATAACACCGCTGTTGGTTCTCAAACAACTTATGTGGGCAATGGCAATAATGCTATAGAATATGCTGCAACTCATAACACTATTCCTGGTTCAGAAGGTACTGTTGCGTGGTATATGTTAAAACAAGTTGGTGCTATTAGTGATAACCTAACTTACGCTGCTGCAAGCACTGCTCAAGTTCCTGGAACTCATATTCCAGCTTCAAAAATTCAATCAGCTGGTTGGGCATTTGACTATATCACAAATAACGGTAGCAGCCAAAACGTAGTTGTTCTAACCGGCACCACAACTGCTGCAACAGCAAGCACTGGTTCAACTATCACTGCTCCTGCTGCTGGTAGTAGCTTAGCTACTCTTGCATCTGGTGTTATTCTTCCTACTGATGCTCTTTCAGTTGACGCAAAAATTGACGATGGCCTTGCAAGCACTGGTAAAGTTAGAGGCGTGTTAACTGGCGCTTCATCTTGCATCACCGCAGCTGGCGCTACTACTTACAACGTTTCACAAACAAGCAAAGTTTGTGCTCTTTCATATCAAGTTGATCCTAATTCATAATTCTTGATTGAAATGAATTTAAGAACCCCGTCATTTGAAAAAATGGCGGGGTTTTTTATTTAGTGTATTTAGGAATTGTTTTTAAAAATGTGTTTATAGTGAATTAGATCTATAATACTCAGCACAAAGTTATACTACGAAGTTCCAAAATATCATCTATAGGCGGGCAGAGAAGAGTTTATTTATTTTTAATTATAAATGAAGAACGACACAATCTTATCAGCGTTAATCAGTTTCTTAGTTCCAATTATTTTGCTTTACGGTTTATTTTTTCTGGCAGACTTTTTTGAGAGCGGATTTTTTGCTTTTATCTATTCGCTAGTGCTATTCGTTAGCGCCTTTATGCTTTTTTCTATAGGCTCGTCATCAACAAAGATTTTGAGCCCTTTACAGATAGGATATATTTCCTTCTTAGTTTTGCTGATTTTTTTAGCTTATATAATTTCTATTTTATTGCTGATAACCAATTTTTTTACGTTTTGAAGTAAGGAAAACATTTAATCTAACCCCAGTCTCGCTTAAGAAATCCCTCTTGCATCCAGTAAACATCTAGTTCCA
>CAZCWN010000009.1:0-30906 GCA_964502375.1 uncultured Rhizobium sp.
CGCGAAGGCGGCAGAACCGTAGGAGCAGGAGTCGTAGCCAAGATTTTGAAGTAATATGAAAAATAAAGAAAGCATTAAAATTACACTCGAATCATTCGATCACTTTGTTTTAAACAAGGCAATGAATGAGATTATCGGTACAGTCAGAAGAACTGGTGCCGGCATTAAAGGACCAATTCCTTTACCCACCAAAATTCAAAAATTTTGCGTTATCAGAGGGCCTCACGTTGATAAAGACTCGCGTGAGCAATTTGAAATCAGGTCTTCAAAAAGATTATTGATTATTTCTCCAACAGCTCAAACTGTTGATGCCTTGATGAAGCTAAATCTTTCAGCTGGGGTTAATATCAAAATCGCAATTAACGGAGCAAGAAACTAGAATGTTAGAATTAGTTGGAAAAAAACTTGGGATGTCCCACATTTTCAATGATAACGGAATTTCCATACCATTGACTATAGTACAAGTCTATGATAATTGTGTACTTGAATTAGCCGTTAACGAAAACAAAGGTTTTGATAATTTGTTAATGGCTTTTGAAAAAGTTTCAAATCCAAAAAAACTTTCAAAACCCGTTACTGGAATTTTCAATAAAAAATCTATCCCCCTTTTCAAAAAAATTCGTGGCTCACGTGTAAAAAAGGGCTTCCAACTAAATACTGGTGATTCAATCACTATAGATTCAGTTTTAAAAGAAGGAGATAAAATTAGCATTGGTGGTGTCACTATCGGTAAAGGCTTTGCCGGCGTAATGAAAAAATGGAATTTTCGTGGTCTAGAAGCATCTCACGGTGTTTCCGTTTCCCACCGCTCTCATGGTTCAACTGGTCAAAGACAAGATCCAGGCAAAACTTTTAAAGGCAAAAAAATGGCGGGGCATATGGGTGTTGAAAATGTCACTATAAAGAATTTAGAGGTTTTGATGATTGATAAGGAAAAATCCGTTATCGCTGTAAAAGGCGCAGTTCCAGGTAATGCGGGAAGTGACGTTATCCTTAAAATCGCTAATAGATAACGCAATAATAGCATCGAAATATAGAAAATTAAGAAAATATGACTTCTTTAACTCTTAAAACTATAGATTTTGACAAAGGACAAATTGATTCCAAAAAAATTGATTTTCCCGCTCTTGAAATAGAAAGTGCAAAATCTATAGCCTATGTGGTTAGGTGGCAATTGGCTAGAAAAAGAGCCGGCTCTGCCAAAACCAAAACTATGGCAGAAATTTCTGGAACTACAGCCAAACCATGGAAACAAAAAGGAACCGGCCGTGCTCGTCAAGGAAGCCGTAGGTCAGTTCAATTTGTTGGTGGCAGAACTTGTCACGGACCTATGCCTCGTTCTTTTGATTTTTCGATGCCAAAGAAAATTGTGCAGAAAGCTTTATCTGATGTTTTAAAACTAAAACTAAAAGAAAATAAGGTCGCTTTATTTTCCGAGTTTGGTGCAGAAATTAAAACTTCTAAGATCAGTTCAGCTTTGAAAAAAAACAATCTTGCAAGCGTTTTGCTAATTTTTGATGGCGCTGAAAAAAACAGCCACCCATTATTAAAATCGGCAAAAAATTTGAAAAATGTTAAGGCATTAGATGTCAAAGCCCTTAATGTTTATGATATTCTAAATTTTGACCATCTTATGGTCGAAAGCAAAGTTTTTGAAAATAAAATTATGGGGGCAATAGCGTAATGACTGCTCTATTAAATTACGATAAAGTCAAAGGCCTAGTTTACACAGAAAAATCAAACAAACAGCTGGCTGATGGAAAATATCATTTCCAAATTGACACCACTTGTTCAAAGGATGAAATTGCTTCATTAGTCAAAAAAGCTTTTGGCGTAGAAGTAGAAAAAGTGAATATTATTAACACTAAACCAAAAACCAAAAGGTTTAAAGGTGTTGAAGGAAAGAGAAGCTCGTACAAAAAAGCGATCGTAACCCTTAAAGAAGGTCAATCAATTAATTTCGGTTCTTAAAACATGGCTCTAAAAAATTATAAGGCTATAACGCCCACACTGAGACAGCTGATAACCATTGACAGAAGTGAGTTATGGAAAGGTTCTCCCTTAAAAATTTTGACCACCAAAATTGGCGAAGATTCTGGAAGAAATAATTTTGGCCATATTACTGTTAGACATAAATCCGGTGGTCATAAAAAATCTTTCCGCGTTATTGATTTTAAGCGCGATAAATTTGATCTAGAAGCGCAGGTTGAGAGGATTGAATATGACCCTAATCGCACAGCTTTCATAGCTTTACTAAAATATTCTGATGGAGTTTTTTCTTATATCCTCGCTCCACATAAGTTGGCTATTGGTGATCGTGTTATGTCTTCAAAAAATTTGATTGACGTAAAGGTTGGAAACGCCATGCCGCTATCAGTCATTCCTATTGGCACTATCATACATAATATCGAACTAAAGCCCGGCTGCGGGGGCTCAGTTTCAAGATCCGCTGGCACCTATGCACAGCTAGTTGGAAAAGATGGAGGATATGCTTTAGTAAAACTACAATCAGGCGAAATCAGATTATTTTTGCTTGATTGCATGGCAACTATAGGATCAGTTTCCAATTTTGATAATAAAAATATCTCCATTGGCAAAGCTGGCAGATCAAGATGGCTAGGCATCAGACCCACTGTCCGCGGTGTTGTTATGAACCCAGTAGATCATCCACATGGTGGTGGTGAAGGTAAAACTTCTGGTGGTAGACACCCAGTTTCCCCTACCGGTAAATCAGCCAAAGGTAAGAAAACTAGAAAAAGGAGCAAACTATCCAACCGCTTCATTGTTAAATCAAGAAGAGATAAATAATTAATTTAATATGCCTAGATCAACTTGGAAAGTTCCATTTGTAGACGGTTATTTGCTTAAGAAAGCAAGAGACTATCTTAATTCTTCTAAAAAACAGGTTATTAAAACTTGGTCAAGAAGATCAACCATTTTGCCTCAATTTGTTGGAATTAATTTTGCCGTTCATAATGGTAAAAAATTCGTTTCTGTTTCTGTTACAGAAGGAATGGTAGGACATAAATTTGGTGAATTTGCTCCTACTAGAACCTTTTATGGTCACGGTGGCGACAAAAAAGTTACAAAAAAAGATTAAGACATGACTAAAAAACTAGCTGTAGCTCACTTAAACGCAGTAAAATCAAGCCCTCTTAAAGTCATGAGAGTGACTAAAAATGTAGTTGGCTTACCAGTTTCTGAGGCTTTAAAACTTTTGCAATTTTCTAAATTGAAAATGGCTTCAATAGTTAGAGCTTTGGTTTATTCAGCAATGTCAAATGCTGAAAATAACCACAATATGGATGTGGATAATCTCTATGTCAAAGAAGTTGGTGTTGGCCGTGCTTTTGCTTTGCGCCGATTCGCAACTAGGGGGCGCGGCAAATCAAGCCGTATCTTAAAAACCTTCAGTAATATTCGCGTCATTTTGGCGGAAAAAGAGCCGCAAGAGAACGCAATAAAAAAAACAAACAAAGGAGAGTAAGCAGTGGGTCAAAAGGTTAATCCAGTTGGTTTTAGACTACTCAATAACAAAAATTGGGAGTCAATTTGGTATGATCAAAAAAATTATGCTAAAAAGCTGATTAATGATGTTACCATAAGAAATTTTATTAAGAAAAATTACGCTCATTGCGGTATTGGAAATATTGTTATAGAAAGACCATCTGATAAAGTTAATTTGATAATCAAAACTTCCAAACCAGGAGTTCTTATTGGTAAAAAAGGTTTAGATATAGAAAAAATTAACCAAGCAGTTGAAAAAATTGCCGGTTGTAAAGTAGATGTAAAAATTGTTGAAATTGATAAACCAGATACCAATTCCTCTCTGGTTGCTCAAAGCATTGCTAAACAACTAGAAGGACGTGCTGCCTTCAAAAAAGTTATGAAAAAAGCAATGCAATCCGCTATGAAATATGGTGCACTTGGCATTAAGGTAAGTTGCGCCGGAAGATTGGGTGGTGCCGAAATTGCCAGAACTGAATGGTATAAAGAAGGCTCTGTTCCTTTGCACACTCTACGCTGCAATATCGATTACGCCACCGCTAACGCTTATACAACTTATGGTGTAATTGGCGTTAAAGTATGGATTTATAAAGGCTTTACTGAAAAGAAAAAAAATACAAATTAAGTAAAAAATGCTAGTTCCTGCAAAAACAAAATATAGAAAAGCGCAGAAAGGCGGAAAGAAAATTCTTGGCACTGCCTCTAACGGTAATAGTTTAAAGTTTGGTTCTTTCGGATTGAAAGCGTTAGAGCCTGGCAAATTAAATTCTAAACAAATTGAATCTGCCAGAAAAGTTATTACTCGTTATATGAAAAGAGCGGGAAAACTTTGGATAATGGTTTTTCCTCATACTCCGGTCACTAAAAAACCTGCCGAAGTCAGAATGGGAAGCGGTAAAGGTAACGTTGAGTACTATATCGCTAAAATAAAACCTGGACGTATAATTTTTGAAATTGATGGAATTGATGATGCTTCGGCTTCAACTTCCCTTTCTAAAGCTGCTGCAAAATTGCCGTTCAAAACAAAAATTGTTAATCACGTTTAGACATGAAAAAAGAAGAAAAAAAATCCACCTTAGCTGAGATTGCCAATTTAAAAAGGGAGCTTTTACTAATGAGAGTGAAAGCTTCCGCTGGCGAAGCGATCGTTACAAAAGATTATAAAAATAAAAGAAAAGAAGTCGCGAGACTTTTTACCAAAATTAACAATAAAAAGGCTGCTGCTTAATTACATGAAAGTTAAGGTTTTAAACATTATTGACGAGAAAACTTTTAAAGCTCTCTCAACTACTTATAAAAAACACCCGCGTTACGGAAAATATATTACTGTTCATACTAAATATTTAGTAGATTCTCAAGGTAAAAAAGTAAATGTAGGTGACGAAGTTGAAATTGTGGGTTCTAGACCAATCTCGAAAAGAAAGAGATGGGCTCTTAAAGTTAATTAATTTGGTATTTAACATGATTCAAATGCAGACAAATTTAGTAGTTGCTGATAACTCAGGCGCAAAAACTGCTAGATGTATTAAGGTTCTTGGTGGGTCAAATCACATGATTACCGATATTGGTGATATCATTGTAGTTTCAATCACCAGTGTTACCCCTGGTTCAAAAATGAAAAAAGGCTCAGTAGCTAAAGGAGTAATTGTGCGCACAAAAAATAAAATTGTTAGAGGTGATGGCAGTTTTGTTAGATTTGATGATAACGCTATAGTCTTAGTTGATAAAGATGGAGAACCAATTGCAACGCGTGTTTTTGGACCAGTTGCACGTGAAGTTAGGCAAAAAAACTTCTTAAAAATTGCATCATTAGCTTCGGAGGTTTTATAAATATGGCTCAAAAATTTAAAAAAGGTGATCAAGTCCTTGTACTTGCTGGATCAAGCAAAGGCAAGGTAGGAAAAATTCTTTCCTTATCTGGCGAAAAAGTCACTGTAGAAGGCGCTAATATAACAACAATTCACAAAAAGCCCACTTCCTCCACTCCAGGGCAAATTGTAAAAATAGAAAAGCCTATTCACATTTCCAATATTTCTCACATTGAGAATGGTAAGGCTGTAAAAATTAAATTCGTTACTGAAGCTGGAGAAGGCAAAATCTTCACTAGAAAAAATCGAGTCTCGAAAAAGTCTGGAAAAAAAATTGGATAATTAAGCAATGCAAACTCTAACTGAAAAACTTTATAAAGACGCTATTCCTGATCTTAAGAAAAAATTTTCTTATACTAATGATCTTGCAATTCCAAGAGTCAAAATGATCAGCGTTAATGTAGGTATAAAGGCCACTGATAGTGACAATAAATTTCTATCTTATCTTGCTACACAACTTTCAAACATCGCTGGTCAAAAAGCGGTTTTGACCAAATCTCGCAAAGCAATTTCTACTTTTAAATTAAGAAAAGATTTGCCTATTGGCTGTAGAGTTACGTTGCGCGGTAAAAAAATGTACCAGTTTTTAGACAGACTAATTAATATTGCTTTACCAAGAATTCGAGACTTCCGTGGCCTTTCTTCAAAAGGCTTCAATCAAAGCAATCATTATTCTTTTGGCATCAAAGAACATAACGTTTTTCTGGAAGTTGATCTTGACAATATTCCTAAAGTTTTTGGCCTAAACATAACTATTGCAACTACAGCTAAAACTAAGGAAGAGTCTCTATTATTGTTAAAAAAACTTAACTTCCCAATTAAATAATATGGCAAAAAAATCGCTAATCTTAAAAAATAATAAAAGAAAAAATCTGGCTCAATTGCATAAAGCAAAAAGACAAAAAATAATTGCAAACGCCAAAGATGTTTCTTTGCCGTTTGAGGAGAGATTGGCAGCGCAAATTAAACTTTCTGAAATGTCGCGCGATAGTTCTCGTATCAGATATAGGAACAGATGTGGCCTCAGCGGAAGGCCACGTGGAAACCTAAGAAAATTTGGTCTGTCCCGTATAGCACTTAGAGAATTGGCCTCATGGGGACAAATTCCAGGTTTAATTAAATCAAGTTGGTAAAAATGTCTTTTAATCATCCAGTTTCAGATCTAGTCGCAAGAATCAAAAACGGCTATTTGGCAAAAAAATTAACAATTTCTTCTCCTGCCTCTCGCTTAAGAGAAAATATTTTACATATTTTGAAAGAAGAAGGATATATCTTAAACTATAGCAAGATTAAAGAAGATTCAGCTCAAAAGTTTGATATACATTTAAAATATCATTATTCTGACCCTGTAGTTAACGAGATAGAAGTTATTTCAAAACCAGGAAGAAGAATTTATTGCTCAGCTAAAGAAATACCTCTAGTAAAAAATGGATTGGGAATGGTTCTTATCTCAACTTCTCAAGGCATAATTGCTGATCATGAAGCCAGAAATAAAAAACTTGGCGGTGAAATCCTTCTTAAAATATTTTAGTTTTTAAACATGTCTCGCGTAGGAAAATTACCAATTAGCATTCCAGACAATATTAAAGTTTCGATAGATAAAAATATTGTTACTTTTGATTCAGGAAAAATAAAAAGAACTTATCAACTTAGCCCTGGTGTAAAAGTTGATCTTTCTGACACACAATTAAAGCTTTCCGCCATTGACAAATCTGTTTCTGATATTTCAATGTTTGTTGGAATGGATAGAAGTAATATCAAAAATATTGTTTCTGGATTGCAAACTCCTTTTAAGACCACTCTAGAAATTAATGGAGTTGGTTATAAGGCTTCAGTTGATAAGGGAATTTTAACTTTAACACTTGGCTATAGCCATGAAATTTTTTATGCTCTACCAGAAGGTATTAATGCTGCCTTTGAAAAGCCAAATTTAGTCATTGTCTCTGGTAACGATAAAGTCCTGGTTGGACAAGTTGCAGCTGAAATTATTTCTTTTAGAAAGCCAGAACCTTACAAAGGTAAGGGCGTAAAAGTATTTGGAAAAAAAATCTTAAGAAAAGAGGGCAAGAAAAAGTAATATGCTTACTAATTACGAAAGAAGAAAATTTAGAGTTAGAAATAAGATTGTTAAAAACAATAAAAGCAACCGCCCTAGAGTTGTTGTATCTAGATCTAACAAGAATATTTATGCTCAGCTAATTGATTCTGAAGGCAAAGTTTTAAAATCTTTCTCAACTCTTAATTTTGAAGAAGATAAAAAAATCAAAGGCATTGAGAAAGCGAAAATTGTTGGCAAGGAATTTGCTGAGATTTGCTTAAAAGATGGCTTTAAAGAAGTTGTTTTCGACAAAGGAGCCTATGTTTATAATGGGCGTGTCAAAGCTTTGGCAGAAGCCTGTCGTAAGGCTGGATTACAGTTTTAGACTCCTACAATTCATTAAAAAATTTTAAAATCAGATGTCAAAACAAGCAAAAAATAACCAAAAAGAAAAGAGTGCAGCTGAAATTGTTGAAAGGTTAGTTGCAATTAATCGTGTTTCTAAAACTGTAAAAGGCGGAAGAAATATGTCATTTGCGGCTTTAGTAGTGGTCGGAGACAAAAATGGTCGTGTTGGCTTTGGCAAAGGAAATGCTACAGAAGTTTCTGATGCAAAAAATAAAGCTTTTGAAGCTGCCAAAAAAGCCATGACAAAAGTTGCATTAAAAGAGGGGCGCACCATTCATCATGACATTTTTGCTAGATTTTGTTCCGCAAAAGTTTATTTAAGGTCTGCTCCTGCTGGAACCGGAGTTATTGCTGGCGGTCCTATGCGCGCTATTTTTGAGTGCGCCGGCATACATGATATTGTAGCTAAATCAGTAGGCACTTCCAACCCTTATAACATGGTAGGTGCCACTTTTGCAGCTCTTAAATCTCTCTCCTCACCAAAATTAGTGGCTGAAAGAAGATCAAAAGAAATTTCTGAAATTGTAAAAAGAAGAAACTTGGCTCTTAACCAAAGTTCTGAACAAAAGAGTGAATAAACATGCAATTTGACAACTTTCTAAACAAAAAAATTATCGTTACGCAAATTAAGGGCGCTTCTAAACTTAATAAACGACAAAAAGGCAATCTCATTGGCCTTGGTCTCAGAGGGATTGGCAGCTATGCCATTATCAACTGCAATCAGGCGAGCTTGGGCATGATTAAAAAAGTCAGCCAGGTTTTAAAAATTTCATTAGCCTAATTTCGGCTTAAATTACCAATTTAAAATATGTCACTTTCTCTTCAAGCTTTACCAAAAATTAAAAGAAATTCTCGAATTAGAGTTGGTCGCGGGATTGGCTCAGGTAAAGGCAAAACCTCAGGCCGTGGAGTAAAAGGTCAAAAAGCTAGAACTGGACACCATTCCGTTAAAGGTTTTGAAGGCGGCCAAACTCCAGTCCATATGAGATTGCCAAAAAAAGGTTTTACTAATGTTCTTCGCAAAGAAATTGAAGTAATAAATATACGCGATATTTTAAACTTTGTAGAAAGTAAAAAAATCGATGCCACTAAAACTATTACTAAAGATAGCTTGTTTGATTTAGGTCTAATTAAAAATAAAGCCTCAAAAGTGAAGCTAATAATGGGCAAAGATAACTCAATTTCAGCAGAATTAAAAGTTGCTGTTGATAGTTATTCTTCAAAAGCGAAGGCATTTAGCGCATAATGTCATCAGATATTTCACAAAATTCAGAGCTAAAAAGAAGGATCTTATTTACGGTATTTATCCTGCTTGTTTATAGATTTGGAACTTTTGTTCCTATTCCCGGTATTAACATAGAAGTTTTAAAAAAATTCTTTGCTTCAGATAGTGCCAATATGTTTGGCATGATCAATCTTTTCTCTGGAGGCGCACTTGAGAGAATGAGTATCTTTGCGCTCAATATAATGCCTTATATCACTGCTTCAATAATCATGCAACTCTTAACCTCTATGTATAAAGGCTTAGAGGCATTAAAAAAAGAAGGAGAGTATGGTCGCGCTAAAATCAATCAATATACACGCTATCTAACAATAATTTTAGCCTTTTTCCAATCGCTTGGTGTTTATTATGCCCTTTCCAACTCGATTAATAGCGCCTTCATTTCAGAGTCAAAAGTTTTTATGTTAACCACCTGTGTAAGTCTAATTGGTGGCACTGTAATGTTGATGTGGTTTGGGGAAAAAATTACAACTTCCGGTATTGGTAACGGGATTTCCCTTATAATATTTGTTGGAATCATTTCTTCCCTACCATCCACTATTGTCCAACTTTTTGACTTATCTAAAACTGGTGTTTATTCATGGTTCACTATACTATTTTTTTTCGTCGCCTTCGCTATATTCTTAATGCTAGTTTGTTTCGTCGAAAAAACTTATAGACGCATCAAAATTCAATACCCAAATGGGGCGATGATGAAAGCGTCTGGTATGGCTGATTCTTCTTTTTTACCTCTAAAAATTAACCTTGCTGGGGTTATACCACCAATTTTTGCCAGCTCTATTCTTATGTTCCCAGCCGCCTTAGTACAATTTGCAGGAGTTGATGGAGATTTTCTAGCTTCAACTCTTAGAAGAGGGGGGGCACTTTATTTGCTATTATTTTCCGCTCTAATCCTGTTTTTCTCATATTTTTACTCTTCGATTATTTTCAATACAGAAGAAGTGGCGAATAATTTAAAGAAAAGCAATTGCTTCATTTTGGGTGTGCGCCCCGGTAATGCGACCTCCTCTTATCTTGATAAAATTGTTTCTCGTTTGACTTTAATTGGTGCTATTTATCTGATTTTTGTTTGTATTACCCCGGAAATTTTGATTACTCATTATTCATTTCCACTTCATATCGGGGGTACTGGAATTTTAATTATGGTAAATGTAGTTTTGGATTTGGTTAACCAAGTTCAGTCTTATCTTTTTGCTAGCAAATATGGCTCGGTAACCAAAAAAAGAAGAGTTAGGGTGCGAGCATGAATATAATTTTTCTTGGTGCACCCGGTTCGGGAAAAGGGACACAAGCCGCCATTCTCTCTAAGGAATTAAAAATTCCTGCGATTTCAACTGGCGAAGCATTGCGCAAAGAAGTTGAACAACAAAGCGAAATTGGCAAATTAGCAAAGTCTTATATAGACGCAGGAAAATTGGTTCCTGACGAAATGGTAATTAATATAATTAAGGATAAAATTACTCAAAAAGATTGCCATGTCGGTTTTATATTGGATGGCTTTCCTCGAAATATAAGTCAAGCTATCGCGCTTGATAAAATGCTTTCTTCTCTTCAAAGAAAAATTGAAATGGTTTTCAATTTTGAAGTTGCAGAAGAAGTAATAATTAAAAGAATTGCCGGTCGCTTTTCTTGCAAGAATTGTGGCGCAGTCTATAATCGCTATTTCAAACCCCCTGTACATGAAGGGGTTTGCGATATGTGTCATTCAAATAAATTTGAAAGCAGAAGTGATGACAATGAAGCAACTGTAAAAAATCGCTTAAAAGTTTATCATGAATCCACTTTCGAATTAATTGAATATTACAAAAAAAAGAACTTGATTTCTTCGATTAACGCCATAAAAAGCGCGCCCCTCGTTTTTGAGGAGTTGATCGAAGTTACGTCACAAGTTTTCCCCAAGTCTTAAAATTTAACTTTTTAAAGAGGATATTACCTTGGCTAGAATCGCTGGTGTTAACATTCCAAAAGAAAAGCGCTTTGTTATCGCTTTAACCTATATTTACGGAATCGGCAGTACTACTGCTCATAAAATTTGTCAAAAATTAAAAATTGATCTTGCCCTTAGAACTCATCAACTTACAGAAGATAAGCTTGCCCAAGTCAGATCATTAATCGAAAAAGAATACCCTACCCTTGAAGGTGATTTAAGAAGAAAAGTTGCCTCAGACATAAAAAGATTGATGGATATTGGTTGCTATCGTGGCATTAGACATGTTAAAAAACTTCCCGTTCGCGGTCAAAGAACTCACACAAACGCTAAAACGCGCAAAGGCAGAGGTGTGGCAATCGCTAACAAAAAGAAGGCAGTTAAGTAATTTAAAATAACCTAAAAAATGACAGAAACCAAAGCACAAATTAGCGAAAAAAAAACTGCTTCCAAAAGCTCAAGCAAAAAAAAGAAAAATATCGTTAACGGTGTAGTACACGTTTTTGCGAGCTTCAATAATACAATCGTTTCCATTTCCGACCATAATGGGAATATAGTGTGCTGGTCATCAGCCGGAAAACATGGATTTAAGGGCTCTAGAAAGGCTACTCCTTATGCCGCTCAAGTTGCTACTCAACATGTAGTCAATATTGCTAAAGAATGCGGATTACAAAATGTTGTAGTTGAGATCAAGGGCCCGGGAGTCGGACGCGAAGCCTCTTTGCGCGCTATTCAAGCTGCAGGAATTAATGTCACATTGATAAAAGACATTACTTACCATCCACATAATGGATGCAGACCCGCCAAGCGCAGAAGGGTATAATTGATAAACTGCAAATCTGTTTCTTAAATTGAGCCAGATTTTCTCTCGCAAGTAAATTTTCTAACCAAGTAATTTAAAATATGGCAATCCTAAAAGAAAGTTGGCATTCCCTTATTAAACCTAGTTCTATCGTTGTTAAAGAAGGCTATGACAATATTACAAAATCAATTATTGTTATGGAACCTTTTGCAAGAGGCTTCGGCAACACTTTAGGAAACGCGCTTAGAAGAGTCTTGTTGTCTTCCATCAGTGGCTTTGCTATAACTTCAATCAAAATTGAAGGAATTCTTCATGAATATAGCGCTATAGAGGGAGTTAAAGAGGATGTTCTTGATATTATCATGAATTTAAAGTCCTTGGCAATCACTAAGGATGATCCATCTCCATGCATTCTTAAACTTTCATCTAATAAAACTGGCCCTGTGTATGCTGGATCAATTGAAGCTCCTGCAGGCGTTGAAATCATCAACAAAGACCTTTTGATCTGCAATTTGAACAAAGGCGCTAAAATAGATATGCAGATGACTGTTGAATGCGGTAAAGGCTATGCAGTTGCTGAGCAAGCTCAAAAAGGTGAGCACGCAGTTGGAACAATCATGATTGAT
Organism: uncultured Rhizobium sp.; assembly: GCA_964502375.1. Classification (GTDB taxonomy): domain Bacteria; phylum Pseudomonadota; class Alphaproteobacteria; order Rickettsiales; family UBA1997; genus UBA2645. The sequence continues at coordinate 12,459 of CAZCWN010000009.1, forward strand.
GCAATGTTTAGCCCAGTAAAAAAGGTATCTTATAAAGTTGAAAATGCCCGCGTTGGACAAATTACCGATTATGATAAATTAATTATCGAAATTGACACCAATGGCACAATTAGCCCCCAAGATGCACTTGGTGTGGCGGCAAAGATTTTACAAGAGCAATTACAAGTATTCATTAATTTTGACGTTGCTAAAATTGATTTCCCTGTACATAAAGAAGTCAGCACCGAACCTGAATTTAACAAGAATCTTTTAAAAACTATTGATGAACTTGAACTGTCAGTTAGATCCTACAACTGCCTAAAGAACGAAAATATTATTTACGTTGGTGATTTGGTTTCTAGAAGCGAAGCTGAGATGCTTAAAACTGCTAATTTTGGCAGAAAATCTCTTAATGAGCTAAAAGAAAATCTTAAAGCTATGGGATTAAGCTTTGGCATGAAGCTTACGAATTGGCCTCCAAAAAATATCGAGGACTTATTAAAAATGAAAAATAAAGAATTTTAAGACTGCAGAATATGAAACATAGAATTAAAGGTAGAAAACTTAGCAGAAATAGTGCTCATAGAAAGGCCCTGCTTCGCAATTTGTCACTAGCTTTTATTAAGCACGAACTTATTAAAACCACTTTACCAAAAGCAAAAGAATTAAAACCATTTGTTGAAAAGGTTATCACTCTAGCCAAAATAGACTCTTTGGCCAATCGCCGTCTAGCTATTTCAATTCTTGGTAATGAAGAAATTGCTGAAAAGCTTTTCAAAGAAATTGGTCCTAGAATCGCCCAAAGAAATGGCGGATATACCAGAATCATGAAATACGGTTTTAGAACTGGTGATAAAGCCCCAATGGCTATTATGGAGCTTGTAGACAGAGTAATCGATCAAGAAGAACCTAAAACAAAAGAATCAACAAAGAAGCCAAAAAAAGAAAGGGTGGCAAAAAAAGCATAAGCAATTTTAGCCTTACCGGCTTACCTTCTAAATATATCAGAAAAAATTATGAAAAATTTTTTAACCAATTTCGCTAAAGAACAAATTCAAAAAATTAAAGCATCTCGTGGATTTGAGTTGCCAAATTTTAATGTTGGAGATTCCATAAGCGTGAAATACAAAATCACCGAAGGCGGTACTACTCGTATTCAAGCTTTTAATGGTGTTGTTATAGCTAAAACAAAAGATCCTTCCAATTATGCCGCAACTTTTACAGTTAGAAAAATTAGCTCAGGGGTTGGTGTGGAAAGAAAATTCCCTGTATATTCGCCTCTTCTTGCTGGAGTAGAAGTAATGAAACAAGGTATCGTTCGCCGCTCCAAACTATATTATTTGCGCAATCTTACTGGTAAGGCTTCTAGAATTAAAGAAAAGCTGGATTTCCTTGGAACCCAAACAGAAGCTTCCCAAATCGAGTCGGTAAAAGAAAATTCATAAGGTTATAAAATGATTAATAACCTTAAAAAGGGCAGAGGTTTTTTACTTCTGCCCTTTTTTGTTTCTTTAATTTCCTGCACCTATGATCCATCCAAATATGGACGTGTCTCTCCTTATAATACTGCAGATAAAAATTCTTTTGTTTTTTCGGTGAATGACGAATTCGTGCAAGCCAATGCCAATTCTCCAAAAGATGAAAAAAACCCTAAAATGACCAAAGCTGAAGCCACCCTTCTCACAGCCTTACTTAAACAGAAAAAATATTGTATGAGTGATAAAAGAATGCCGTCCTTTACTATAACTTCTCGTCAGGAAAAAATTTATGACATGACTTTTGCACATCTAATTGAAGAAAATTATAATGCTCGCCCTGTTGCCCCCCGTATGTACTTTGGACAGTGCAGCAAGTAAATTTCTTGCTATTAAGGACTTAAAAAATTAAGAAACCTCCAACGAAATTTCTCAAATAATCAAATCAAATGAGCGATCTAATTTCTTATATTACACTCCGCACATTTTTCATTTTTGCTTCTACTGCTTTTTCAATTTTAGTAGTTATGTTGGCGCTTAATATAATTACAGTGGATGACGTAATAACTATCCTCAAATTATCGCCAGAATCTGCAAACGCCTTCAAGCTTGTAGTATCAAGGGTGCAAGAGGTTACTGGTAATATTTTAGATATAATTTCACAGCTTCTGAATAAGCTGCTAGGATGGGCGGGGGTTGATATCGATTTAAACAAAATAAAAATTAATGTTCATCAAACTAATAGTGGTGGCTCTTTAGCTAATCCTGAGCCATTTAGTCCAGCTTCTGATTAGTAATAACCTATATAGCGTGAGACCATTTTTAAACTCTCTCAGATTATTTTTTCTATTTTGTCTTTTTTGTCCTATTTATCTCTTTGATAGAAATCGCGCAGTTTTTTATTTTCTTAAACTTTCTGGCCCATCCTTTATTAAATTAGGCCAAATTTTATCAGTGCGCCCGGATTTGGTGGGAGAAAGTATGGCACAAGCTCTTCGCTCTTTTCAGGATCGTATCCCGCCTTTTTCTCAACATAAAGTAAAGAAAATTCTCAATCGAGAATATGATGGAAATTTTAAAGAATTTTTCACTGAATTTAATTTTTTTCCTATCGCATCTGCCTCTATTGCGCAGGTCCATAAAGCAAAATTGCATGATCAAAGATTGGTAGCGGTAAAAATTCTACGGCCTCAAATTGCCAAAATAATGGCCCGTGATATTGCCACGATTAAATTCCTTATAAAGCTTCTTTCACCTTTCTCAGATTTTTTAGCAAAAACTTTTTCCGATATTGCCAATCTGTTGCAACAACTTTCACGTAGTGAACTTGATCTTTTACAAGAGGCCGCCAACGCCTCTCGTCTTAGAGAAGATCTGAAAGGAGTTACCGGCTTTTATGTACCAGAGGTTTTTTGGCAATTTTCTACACAAAAAATTCTTGTTATAGAATGGCTTGATGGAGTTCCATTTTCTAATAGGAAAGCAATTGCCAATACTACTTTCGATAAAAGGAGAATCGCTCGCAATCTTGTAATCAGCTATTTTAACCAAGTTTACGTCCACGGGTTTTTCCATGCCGATATGCATCCAGGAAATCTTTTTCTGCTTAAAAATGGCGATATTGGTGTAGTCGATTTTGGTATTGTAGGAAAATTAGATAGAAAGACTCGCATAGCCGTAGCAGAAATTTTAATTAGCTTCTTAAACCGAGATTATCGTAGAGCCGCCAGATTACATGTGGAGGGCAAGCTAGTGCCAAAGAAAACCAATATTGAAGAATTGGCTTTATCATGTCGCAAAATTGGTGAAACTATAGTTGGCTCTTCAGTGAAAGATATTTCTCTCGCCAAATTGTTGCAAAGCCTAATTCAAATGACACGCGATTATAGTATTTCCACTCATCCTGAATTATTATTGCTACAAAAAACATTGGTGGTTGTTGAAGGAGTAGGCGTCACCCTAGACCCAAACTTAAATATTTGGGAATTAGCACGCCCATGGGTCAAGGAATGGGCAAAAAAGAATATTGCTTTTGATGCAAAAATTCGTGATGCAATGATTGATTTATTTGATCTAACAAAAAGATTTTTAAAGAAGTTATAAATGGTTTACTAAACGAACAAATTACCATCGAATAATCCCTTCTTCATATTACATATAAGACAAAATCCATCATACTGTTAAATCTCAACTTTTTGCATAATATAAAAAACTTGGTTCAACGTATAATTTATCACAAAAAACAGAGCGAAGCCAAGGTACGATTTGCAAAAAAGTTAGACAACAATATGCTATAAAAGCCCAAAGCCCTACTTGTTAAGTTTATCAGCAAACTAAAACTAAAAATTTTAATTTTATTCTTATAGCTAGTTCTAAATAATAAATATGATCTCAGCCTGCTTTAACTACATTAAGATGATTTTAATTGATGAATTAGAAAAAATTTTTGAGTGACCTAAAAAGTAAATTGACGCCCTCTCTAGGCTTGTTAAATTATTGCTTTCGCAAATGACTTTATACAGCTTATCCTCATAAAACTATATAGTAAGGTTACAAAAGAATCTTCCTCGATAAAAACAATTTAATTAGTCTTAACCTATCAAATCCTGAAGACATAAATTACACAAGTTATGCAATTAACTCTCCTAAAAGCAAAAATACACCGCGCCACTGTTACTCAAGCAGACCTTAATTACGAAGGTTCAATTTCAATCGATTCTAGTTTACTTGATGAGGCTGGAATTTTAGTTCATGAAAAAGTAGATGTCCTCAACATCAATAATGGGGAACGCTTCACTACTTATACTCTTCCTGCTGCAAAAGGTTCTGGCGAAATAAAAGTCAATGGTGCAGCAGCCCGTAAAGTCCATATAGGTGATAAAATGATTATTATTTCTTATGCCTCTATGAACGAAGAAGAAGCAAAAAAATTTCAACCAAAAGTTGTTTTGCTTGACGAAAATAATAGTCCCATAAAAAAATAGCCGCTTGCATTTAAAAACTTGATTTATATGGTGCGCCGCCTCTTTGGATGACCCAATTTAAAATTAAGAAATTAAGATTTTGATTTATGAAAAGAACTTGGCAGCCTAGCAAAATAGTGCGCAAAAAAAGACACGGTTTTAGATCAAGAATGGCAACTGCTGGCGGACGTAAAGTACTTGCCCGCCGTCGCTCTAAAGGCCGCTCATCTTTAGCAGTCTAGTTGATTTAATTTTGTGCTACACATCTTTCCGATTAAGAAATCAACGGAATTTCAAAAAATCGGTAAGAAAGGAGAAAAATTTTACTCCAAAACTACAATCCTGCTTTCTCTACCAACCCCTTCTCTTTATCTTCAAGATTTAGCTAAAGGAAAAAGGGCAAAAAATTTTTGTCGAGTTGGTTTTACTGTAAGTAAAACAGTAGGTGGCGCTGTAATACGCAATCGCGCTAAAAGAAGATTGCGTGCCGCCGTCAGAGCTTTATTTCCGCTGTTCGCTAAGAATTACCGCGATTACGTTATTATTGCCCGCAAAGAGATTTCTTCCGCTGATTTCGCAAAAATTTCTGATGATTTGAAATTTTGTTTAACTAGAATCCATACAGCAAAAAACCATTTACGAGACCAGAAAAATGAAAAACCAAACCCCCTTTTCTCAACAAAACAAAGCTGAAAAAAAATCTAAAATCCCTTACATTTTTTTTGCTTTTTTCGCCGTGGTTTTTGCGGTGAATTTTTTCTATATTTATCTTTCCAAAAAAACCTGGCGTGGTGTAGCTACAGAAAACGCTTATCAAAAAGGCCTAAATTATAATCAAACACTACAACAAGCAGAAAAACAAAAAGAGCTAGGCTGGAATCTGAAAATTAATTATTATCCAAATAAAAAAAATTCCGGCTTGCTATCAGTTAGGCTGGCCGACAAAAATTTCCAGGCCATAAAAGATGCCGAAATTTTCGTTAATTTTAAACGCCCAGCCCAAGAAGGATTTGATTTCGTCAAAAAAGCCGAATTTATAGACGGCGCCTATCAAACTGAAATCGTCTTTCCCTTGGCTGGACAGTGGGATTTTGAAATAACAGCAAAAAAAAATGGGGAGATTTTTAAGGCGTCAAAACGCTATATAATTCAATGATCCAACCTTGTTTACATTGCGGTGAAGATACAAAAAAAATAGGTGAAGAATTTTGTTGCCATGGATGTGCTACAGCTTACAAAATCATCAACAAACTTGGATTTAAAAATTACTACCAACTACGCCAGATTGATCCCAAAGTTAGAAAAATTCGGCCCGATTTGCAGGAAGAAATTGATATTTCTGAATTCATCACCCATCAAAAAGACGGTTCTTATTCTTTATCTTTAATGGTTCATGGCCTTCATTGCGCAGCCTGCGTTTGGTTGATAGAAAATATTTTAAAAAAGCAAAAAGATGTAATTACAGCACGCATAAATCTATCCAAGAAAACTTTGGCTTTAAGCTGGAGTGGCGCTGCACAAAGAGGCTCTGAATTAATACATTTAATCCATGAAATTGGTTATAAATTACTGCCTTTTGATGAAGAAATTTTGAATGCCACAGAAAAGAAATATAATGATTCAATATTGCGAGCCCTTGCTATTGCTGGCTTCGGCGTTGGAAATATAATGCTTTTTTCTTTTTCTTTATGGTTTGCGAATAAAGCAGAAATGAATGGCAGCACTAGAAATTTGCTACAATTTTTTTCCTCATTGATTGCCCTTCCGGTTATTGTTTATGCAGCTCGCCCCTTCTTTTCATCGGCGTTTAATTCAATAAAGCGCGGCTATCCTAATATGGATTTAGCCATTTCAGCCGCCATTTTTTTAGCTTGCGTCGTTAGTTTATTAGAAACTTTTCGCTCAGCCGATCACACTTATTTTGATTCAGCAGTAATGCTGATTTTTTTTCTTCTGATTGGTCGCTACCTTGATTTGCTGGCACGCAAAAAGGCCTTCACCATTGCCACCGAATTTAGTTTACTTGCCGCTAGCTTTGGACATGTTGAAGAAAATTCCCAAGTAAGAATTTTGCCAACTAAACAATTACAACAAGGCATGATTTTACTTGTGGCGCTGGGAGAAAAAATTGCCGCAGATGGCGTGGTTACTGAAGGTGAGAGCGAGGTTGATTTTTCTTTAATTAGCGGCGAAACCATGCCGAAAAAAATTGTCCCTGGGATGGAAGTTTTTGCTGGCACAATAAATATGGGGGCGCCTTTGAAGGTAAAGATCACAAAGCCTCCACACAAGAGCCTTCTTGCTGAAATAATCCGCCTGAGTGAAGAAGTAGAAAATAAAAAAAACCACTATGTAAGAATTGCCGATCGTCTCGCTAGATTTTATCTCCCTGCGGTTCATCTTCTATCTTTAAACACTTTTTTGCTGTGGTTTTTTTATTTTAAATCTGGGTGGGAAATAGCATTAATGAATGCAACCGCGGTGTTGATTATAACCTGTCCATGCGCTCTGGCCTTGGCTGTCCCTATTGTCCAAACCATTGCAATTTCTAATTTTATCAAAAAAGGAATTTTGGTGAAATCAGGCGAAGCACTGGAAAAATTGCGTGAAGTTAATACTATAATTTTTGATAAAACTGGAAGTTTGACTGTTGGCTCACCCAAATTAGTGGATATAATTTTGCTTACAGGCTCTGGTGTTCGCACACCTATAGCGTTAAAAAATGAGCAAAGAAATTTTTATCTCCAACTTGCTGCCTCCCTCTCAAAAAACAGCCGCCACCCAATCTCACAGGCAATTTCACAAAGCTATGCAGGGGAATTATTAGAGATTTCTATAGTTGAAAATAAAGGCTTGGGGCTAGAGACAAATTTTCAGAATCATTCTTTAAAATTGGGCAGACGTGATTTTTGCAATATAGAGAAAAATTTCGAATTTGATGAAAAATTCCTTACCTGTTTCTTAAAATTTGGCGAAGAAGAAGTGGTATTTTTATTCGAAGATACGCCAAAAAAAGATGCAAAAATAGTCGTAGAAAAACTGAAAATTTTTGGTAAGAAAATAATTTTACTTTCCGGTGATAGAGAAAAAACAGTGCGCCAGACCGCACAAAATCTTGAAATAGAGGAATTTTATTTTGAACAAACCCCAATTGGCAAAGTGCAACTTTTAGAAAAATTAAAACTTCAAAATAAAAAATTTATTATGGTGGGTGATGGGCTTAATGACGCCCCATCATTGGCTTTGGCCGATGTTTCAATTTCTTTTTCCAGAGCGGCGGATATTTCTCAAAATATTGCGGATATTATTATTCAAGGAGAAAACCTCTCTCCGATCCTTGATTTGATTATTTCAACAAAAAAAACAATTTCCTTGATGAAACAAAATCTTTTGATCGCTTTAATTTATAATTTGATTGCTATACCTTTCGCCATTGGGGGATATGTTGTGCCACTTGTGGCAGCAATTGCCATGTCATCTTCATCACTCTTGGTTTTATTTAATTCCTTAAGAATGAATCAAAGTAGGAGTCAATAATGTCTATTTTGCTTTTCTTAATCCCAATAACCTTGTCATTGGCCTTGCTTGGCTTGACTTGCTTTCTGTGGGCTTTGAAAAATAAACAATATGATGATTTACAAGGAGCGGCCAACAGAATCTTATTTGAAGAAGATAGCCAGAGCACAAGATAGATTTTTGATTGTCTTTTTCTAGGCGCTCTCTAGGTTGCGGCCGATGTTTTTTTAACAAAATTCCAGCGAAATGAAAAATAGTTTTAGCAAATTTTTTGCTATTTTTTTGTGCCTAATTTTTGCTGCCTGCACACCTAAAGATGATAAAGTAAAAATCAGAATTGTTGATATGCAAGGCAAGCACCATCCTATGGTAACTCGGGTTCCAGAGTTAAATATGCAGGCTATGGCTAATCAAAATATGAGAGGTCCAGACCAAGGAAATTTTGCCTCTCCAATGGCAAATCAGCCTCAACAATTTACCCAAAGCACCCCTCCTGATTACGGGGCTTTTTCTTCAACAGAAATACAAAGAACATTACAATCATCAACTCAACCAATTGAAAGGCCGGAGCTCAAATCCCAATCTATCTCCAATACAGTTACCGCAGCTGGCTCTCTCCCACAAGAACAAAATGAATCGGTCGAATATGATTTATCGAAGTCCGATCTAACCGCTGAAAAACCGGTGAAAAAAGCTGGTATCAATAAAGCAAAAAATATTCCTGCAAAAGAAATCCAAGCTAATAAAGGAATTTTTGTGCAAGTTGGTTCTTACGCTAATCTTAATAGCGCTAATAGAGTGCTAGCTAAAATGGAGAAGTTCCACAAAGGAAGAATTGAGTCTGCAACTACGAAAAAGGCAGGAGAAAAAACAATTTATCGGGTGTTGCTTGGGCCATTCCCCAACAAAGCAAAAGCTGATGCAGTGGTGAAAAAAATCACTGATTCTGGCCAAGAAGCTATCATCACTAGGAGATAACCAAGATGAGTCGGTTTTTGCCTAAACTTTTCTTATATAACTTATTTCTTTTTTTGCTTTGCTCGCTAAGTATTTTCTCTTGCAGCTCTTTGTCGGATATTAACAAAAACTTCGAAAAAAAATACGGCAAGGAAACCAAAAAAATAAAAGCGCAAAGAACCCCTCCAAAAGGCTCAAACCATATTAATGTTACTGTCACTCCACCAACTCCGCGCGAGGTAGAAGAACTTCAATTTCAGAGCACCGGGCAAATTCCATATGGTTATACCGAAGTCACTAAATTTGGTGAAAAATCAGAACAGAATTTTTTCTTAAATGGTGAATCCTATGAGCAAACAATTGTTAACCCTTCAGGCTCTTTACCGCCTGATTTATTCGAAGTTACTTACCTTCTTGGCCTCTCTACAGCCTTTCAAAGAAAGGGGGCAGAGTTTGATGCAATATCAATTCCTTTATTTGATGTTTACGGAGTAAAAACTACTCTTTCGGATAAAACTTATTTACTTGGTGGAAACGATGCTCTGCAACGAAATATTGACCAAATAAATTCACAAAAAACCAAGGATGATATTGAGGTCAGCGAAATTTTGATCAGAGAGAAAAATCAACAAAAACGCAAAGAAAGAATGGTCAAAATTTTTGGCAATGAAGAGCTTCGATTAGAAGATAATTCTGATTCTGAAAAAGAAGAAAGCCCAAGAAGTTCAAAGGAGATCAATGTCTTCAAGAAAGATGAGGAGAAAAAAGATCAGCCATCTGGCTTCTTCAAAAAGATAATCAAGGACTAAACCAAATGAAGAGTTGCTTCAAAAATTTTCAATCATTCCTAATATTTATTTTTTTGTTTTTGGCATTGCCAGCAAAAGCCGAAAACCAGGTGCAGGCATTGCGAGACGCACAATTTTATTTTTTAATTGATGGCGACAGTAAAGAAATTTTGCTTTCCAAAAATGCCGAAGCCCGTATAGCCCCTTCTTCGATGACTAAGCTGATGACAGCGTATGTTGTATTTGATCAAATCAAGAAAGGCCGCGTCAATTTTGATAATAAATGTCTAATTGGCAAAGATGCATGGCGCAAGTCTGGCTCTAGCATGTTTCTGAATTATGGTGATGTAGTTTCAATTGAAGATTTAGTGAAAGGTTTGTTGATCGTCTCAGGAAATGATGCAGCGATTGCTTTAGCTGAAAGCACGGCGGGCGGAGTGAATAATTTTGTTAATTTGATGAATATTAAAGCGAGAGAATTAGGCCTTAAAAACAGCCATTTTAAAAACCCACACGGCCTTTATGAAGAAGGGCACTATATGAGCCTGCGCGACCTTGCCACTCTAGCTATTCGCCTTTATCAAGATTTTCCACAATATTCACATTATTTCGGCATACCAGAATTCACTTATCGCAACATTACCCAACGCAATCGTAACCCGCTAATTAAAGAAAATTATGATGGAGTTGTTGGCGGCAAAACTGGCCATACTAATGAAGGAGGCTATGGAGTTATTGGCATTGTTAAACGCGATCATCGACGTTTGATTGCCGTGGTGAATAAAGCTAAAACTCCAAAACAACGGGCTGATATAATCACTGAGCTCCTTGATTATGGCTTCCAGCAATATAAAAAGCTGGTGCTTTTTGATAAATATCAGGATGTAGCCCAAGTTAAAACCTGGCTTGGAAGCAAGTCACAAATCTCTGTAATCACTGACCAGGAAATCTCCTTCAATATTCCGCGCGATAAGCTGCTTGATTCAATAAAGGTGAGCGTGAAATATAGTGGCCCACTTTATGTGCCAATAAAAAAGGGCGCCCAAGTGGCTAAGCTAATTGTGGAAATAGGGGACTATAAAACTTTTGAATATCCACTTTTTGCCAAAGAGTCTGTTGACAGAGCAAGTTTAGTTGGAAGAATTACGCAAGTGATGCGCTATAAAATTAATAACCTTAAATAATTTCTAAAATGGATCTTAAAGCTTTAATGCGTCAGGCACAGGAAGTGCAAAAAAAAATGAAGCAAATCCAGGATGATTTGGCCAACAGCGAATATGAAGGCTCTTCCGGTGGCGGCATGGTTAAAGTTACTATCACCGGCGCAGGACTTGCTTCAAAAGTTTTTATCGATGATTCTTTACTAAACGCTAAAGAAAAAGATATTCTTGAAGACCTTTTGGTGGCTGCCATAAATGATGCCAAGAAAAAATCTGATGACAGCTCTTCCGAATCAATTCGCGCTGCGACCAGTGGCATTCCTTTGCCTCCTGGATTTAAATTTTAACAATGAAAGTAAAGCTCTGTGGCTTCACTGATAAAAATTCTATAGAAGTTGCTATAGCCAATAAATGTGATTTTTTGGGCTTTGTTTTTTATGACAAATCGCCTCGCTATATCACCCCAAAAGATGCATCTGCTATAGCTGCGCATGTTCCTTCTTCAATTGCAAAAGTTGCTGTTTTAGCTGATCCATCGGAAGAATTTTTGCAAGAAATAGCCCAAAAATTTCAGCCTGATTTCTTCCAATTTCATGGTAATGAAACAGCCGATTTTGTAGAAAAAACTTCTAAAAAGTTCCCACAAATAAAAATTATTAAAGCCTTTAAAATAGCTAGTAAGGATGACCTAGAGCAAGTAAAAAATTTTGAAAATTGTGTCGACTTTCTTATGCTAGATAGCAAAATAAAGGGCGAAATTGGTGGCAGTGGTAAAAATTTTGACTGGAAAATTTTGCAAGATTTTCACAGCAAAAAAGACTGGTTTTTAGCTGGAGGCCTTAATATAGAAAATATCGAAGAAGCTCTAAAAATAAGCGGCGCCAAAATGGTTGATGTTTCTTCTGGAATTGAAGAAATTCGGGGCAAAAAATCAGCGAAACTCATTAATGAATTCATGCAAAAAGTTCGCAGTCTGAAATTAATGTAAGAAAATATGCTTCTAAAAATCAGAAATTTTGTTTTTGGCAAGCCGCGCGATCCACTTGATAAGGAAACGCGTCAGCATATTTCTTTAGTGGCCTTTTTTGCTTGGGTTGGTCTTGGTGCTGATGGTATCTCATCTTCTTGTTATGGCCCGGAAGAAGCCTTTCTTGCCCTTGGCTCTCATAATTCACTGGCGATTTATTTGGCAATAGCAACTGCCCTTACTGTTTTCATCATCGCTTATTCTTACACTCAAGTAATTGAACTTTTCCCTAATGGCGGAGGCGGATATCGCGTGGCCACAAGGCTGCTTGGAAAAAATGCCGGCCTTGTTTCTGGCTCAGCTTTAATCATTGATTATGTCCTGACTATTTCAATTTCAATTGCTAGCGGCGTTGATGCTATATTCAGCTTTTTACCATTTGAATGGCATCATGTAAAACTACCCGTTGCGATTCTCTGCGTTTTATTACTCTCCTTCCTTAATTTGCGCGGCATGAAAGAATCGATAAAATTTTTAATGCCGATATTTCTTGGCTTCATCATCACTCACGTAACTTTAATTCTTTATGGAATAATAGCCCACCATTATGGCCTTAAAACCCTTGTTCCCCAAGCCATGGCGGAGACCAGAGAATTAAAAAATTCTTTGGGATTAGTTTTTGTAATTTCACTTTTTCTTAAAGCTTTTTCAATGGGAGGCGGTACTTATACCGGTTTGGAAGCGGTTTCTAATAATGTAAATACGCTTTCTGAACCAAGAGTTCGCACCGCAAAATTAACTATGTTCATGCTGGCTATGTCGCTGGCCTTCACCGCTGCTGGTATTATCCTGCTTTATTTGCTTTGGGGAGTCGAGAAAACTGCTGGTCAGACTCTCAACGCCGTAACTTTTTACACCATGACCGATAGCTGGAATTATAGCGGCATTGAACTAGGAAAATTTATTGTCCCAGTTGTTTTAGTTCTTGAAGCAGGTTTGCTCCTAGTGGCCGCAAACACAGGCTTTCTTGCCGGCCCTAACGTAGTTGCAAATATGGCTAGCGACGAATGGATGCCAAAATCTTTCAGCTCTTTATCAAGCAGATTAGTAGTAAAAAACGGCATTTTATTCATGGCCTTTTCAGCAATTATAACTCTGCTTATCACTGGTGGGTCAGTTCACATTTTGGTTGTGCTTTATTCAATCAACGTATTTATCACTTTTTCGATGTCTTTGCTAGGCCTTAGTATTTACTGGATCCGTAACCGCAGCAGAAAACCAGAATGGCGCAGCAAGCTATTAATCTCAGGCATTGGCTTTATTTTATGTTTTGGAATTCTTATCATTACAATTTTTGAAAAGTTTTATGAAGGTGGCTGGGTAACTTTGCTCATTACTTCAATCTTTGTAATCCTGGGATTGTTAATCAAACGTATGTACCGCAGGCTTAGAATGCGCTTGCTACAAAGAGAAATGCTCTTCTACACTCACGATGTTTCCCCTACTTTGGCGCAAATGAACAACGTGGATAAAAGCGCACCAACAGCGGCTATAATTGTTGATCAGACATTTGGCAGCGGCATGAATTGCTTGCTTGAAATCAAAAAACTTTTCCCGGGAATTTTTAAGAATTTTATTTTTGTAACTGTGGGGGAAGTGGATTCCAACACCTTCCGCGAAGAACATAGATGGCATGATATGCGCAAAAAAACTAAAAATATTTTGCGTAAATATAAAAATTATTGTAACGCAAATGGTCGCTTCGCCAAAGCCTATGTTGGTTATGGCACTGATATTATAGAAAAATTAACTCAGCTTACTGAACGTGTAGCTAAAGATTATCCAAGCACAGTATTTTTTGGCACGAAATTTATATTTGATAACGAAAATGTTTTTACCCAAATTCTCTACAACCACGTGCCTTATATTATGCAAAGAAGATTACATGTTAAAGGTTTGAATATGGTGATTTTGCCAATGAAAATTTAAGTCGTTTATTCTAAGAATTGAATTTTGCTGCTTGCCAACTCTTTTGCCCTATCCTCAAAGGCTTCCATCATTTTCTGCGTTGCTCTTCCAAAAATTAGCCCCAACATTTTGGTCAAAAAAATCGAGTTAAATTGAAACTCGATGAAGAACTCAATATGGCAGCAACCATTTTCTATATCATAGAATTTCCATTTATTTACTAAGCTCTTAAAGGGCCCCTGAATGGCAATTACATCAACAAAATAAACATTTTCTTCATCTTTACCATATTTTACTTCCGAGCGATATTTTTCAAAAATGTGCTTAAAATTTATCAATAAATCTGCGCATAAAAGATTATCAGAAAGCCTATTAACAATTTTGGCCTGCTTACACCATGGCAGAAACTCTGGATATTTTTCTATATCCATTACCAAATCATACATTTCTTTGGCAGAGTAAGGGAGTATTTTGAATTGCGTCAATGAAGGCATTTAAGGTCTGTTTAAACTTATTTAGAGTCAGGGATTGGTCTTATTTATTCACAAATTTTATTTTTTAAATTGAGGAGCAGTAATTCTTCAAAGCTTTTGAGCTTTTGCCATTTATATGGCCTCTCGCCCAACTCTTAATATATCTTATGCCTTAGTCATAATTCTATAAAAACGCGCAAAAATAGCTCAGAGGCTGATTATAGATAACCTTAGAGATAGCCCTTAACTGATTTGATCTATTTTTGCAGCGAGAACAAAATCACTTTCACACAGGCCGTTAATTTTATGCGTTTGGATAGAAATTTTGCAATAACCCCAGGTAAAATTTATGTTTGGATGATGATGTTGTTCCTCAGCTATTACGGCAATTTTTTTCACAAATTCCAAAGCTTCCAAAAAATTGCTGAAAGAAAATTCTTTGTAAATCCATTTAGAATCTTCAGAAAGCCGCCATTTATTTAATTGCACTAAATATTTTTCCGAGGTGGCACGATCAAAAGCCACTGCGCCTATAGAGCATGTCGCACATTCTTTTTCTGATAATTTCATGCTAATTCCCAATAATATTTAAAAACCTTTAAGCTCTTGAGAATCCATCATTTCTTGCATCTTTTTTGGATCAATCTTGCCGAATTTTTTCATCATTTTTTGCATTTGTTTATATTTCTTCAGCAAACGGTTAACCTCTTGAATCGTGCTCCCCGCCCCTTTGGCAACCCGATGTTTACGAGATGAATTTAGAATTCCAGGATTTGCTCTTTCTTTTTTTGTCATCGATAGAATCAAAGCTTCCTGCAATTTTATTTCTTTTTCAAAGCCATTTAATTTTCCCAAATGTTCTTTAATTTTTCCTGCGCCAGGCAAGAGATTTATGATGCTTCCAAGGCCGCCCATTTTTTTCATATTACGGATTTGTGACAATAAATCGTTAAAATCGAACTGACCTTTTTGCATTTTCTTTGCCGCCTTTTCCATCTCTTTAGCGTCAAAAATTTCCTGAGCTTTCTCAACCAATGAAACTACGTCCCCCATACCAATAATGCGCGAAGCAATGCGTTCGGGGTTGAATTCGTCAAGTTCATCAATTTTTTCACCAACACCTATAAACTTGATTGGTTGATTGGCTGCAGCCTTCATAGTCAGGGCCGCACCGCCTCTGGCGTCACCATCAAGGCGCGTTAAAATTATTCCACTTAGCTGTAATTTTTGGCTGAAATTTTTTGCAACATTTACAGCATCCTGACCAATCATAGAATCAACAACCAGAAGCGTTTCCATAGGATTGACGGTTTCAGAAATTTCCTGCAATTCCTGCATCATTTCATCATTAATGTGAGTACGACCAGCAGTATCCAAGATCAAAACTTCATAACCCCCCTCAATTGCTTTTTGCACCGCTTTCTTTGCCAAAAAAAGAGGCTTTTTTGCAGAATTAAATTCGTCACAATCAACAGAAATTTTTTGAGCGAGAATTTTTAATTGTTCTGCCGCCGCAGGCCTGTGGGTATCAAGCGAAGCGAGCAAAACTTTTTTGTGATTTTTGTTTTTAAGACGCAAAGCCAATTTGCCAGAAGTGGTGGTTTTACCAGCGCCCTGCAGACCAACCATTAAAATTATGATTGGCGGTTTGTTGTTAAAATTGATTTCAGATTTTTCACCACCAAGCAATTTTACCAATTCATCATGAACAATTTTCACAATCATCTGGCCGGGCGAAACACTTTTTACAACCCGCTGCCCCAAGGCCTCAGCTTTAATTTTCTCGATAAAATCTTTAGCAATTGGAAGCGAAACATCCGCCTCAAGAAGAGCGACTCTAATTTCGCGCATTGTAGCGTTTAGATCATCTTCCGAGATAAATTTTTTACCGGAAATAGTGTCAAAAATCTTGGTGATTTTGGAGGAAAAATTATCAAACATAGAAAAGATTTTTTATATTTTGTGGAATTTTTTTTGGCCTAAGCGCCTCACTGTCAACACATACCAGTTCTACTTGCAGGCGTGTTAAAGTTTTTTTAGATTTTTTTGCTTCTTGATAAATTAAAATTGAACTTCCGCGTATTTGTTTTACCAAAACCGACACTTCAATTAAATCATCTAATCTTGCCGGGATACTATATTCAATTTCACATTTTCTAACCACAAACATCAGTTTTTCTTGCTTTACCAACTCAAATTGTGAAATGCCTAAAGCCCTTAGAAAATCAGTGCGCGCGCGCTCAAAAAATTTCAAATAATTAGCATAATAAACGATCCCACCGGCATCGGTGTCTTCATAATAAATGCGATAAGTAAAATTCATTTGCAAATTGAAGTATAGCAATTTGGCGTTTCATAAAGTTTTATGGCAACGCATTTTACACTCTTTTTGTTGAAAAGTTTTGGACAAATTTCTTCAAAAATATGCTTGGCGATGTTCTCAGCTGTAGGATTTTCCTTTATATAATAAATTTTTTGCCCGGTTTCAGAAGCGATTTTTTCTCCTAATTTTTTGTCTTTTATAGATAAAATTGTGTTATGATCAAGATTGTTATCAATCCATGATCCAAGCACCTCGCGCACTGTTCCAAAATCAATTACGCGTCCTAAATTATCTAATTCTTTGGCAGCAAAAGTTGCCTCCAAAGCATAGCGGTGGCCATGCAACATCTTGCATTTGCTTTCGTGATTTAGAAGGCGATGAGCAGCGTCAAACTCTATTCTTCTGGTGCAGGTAATCATTTTGAATTGATTTTTGTGTTGAAAATTATGAAGTGCATTTTAGGCCACGAGGCCAGAATTATCAACATCTTTGGGCATGAATAAAAATTTAAAAAAACTGAATTTTGATAAAAATGGTCTAATCCCCGCAATTACGCAGGATTACCAAACCAACCAAGTTTTAATGATGGCATGGATGAATGAAGAAAGCTTGCGCCTTACAATCTCAAGTGGCTATGCCACTTATTTTTCGCGCTCTCGCAATAGTTTGTGGAAGAAAGGCGATACTTCAGGGCACATTCAAGAAGTGGTTTCAATCAGCGCCGATTGTGATTTTGACTGCATTCTACTTAAAGTAAAACAAACCGGTGGCGCTTGCCATACAGGCGAAACTAGCTGTTTCTTCAATAAAATTTTATGAATTTAACCTGGCTTGAAATCAGCAAAAAAGCCCTGAAAAATAATATTGCTCAAATCAGAAAGAGGCTTCCAAACATAACAAAATTTATTGCGGTTCTAAAGGCTAATGCCTATGGCCACAGCCTTCTAGCTGTGGCAAGCCAAATAAAAAAAGATATTGATGCTTTTGCGGTTTATGCTTTCGAAGATGCAATTTTATTGCGCAAACAAAAGATAACAAAACCAATTTTATTTCTTGGGAGAATTTTTCCTAATCAGCTCGTTTTCGCTATAAAACACAATATCGAAATAGTAGTAGCGAATTTAGATATTTTACAGGCGGCGCAGAAACTTTCTGTAAACAAGAAAATCATTATTCATCTTTATATCGATACCGGCCTTGGCCGCGATGGTTTTGTGATAAGCGAGATGGAAAAAATTTTGCCACTTTTACGAAATAAACATATCGAAGTAAAAGGCCTTTGCACTCATTTTTCTGCTCCCGACGAAAGAGCATTTAACGCTTACACCAAAAAACAATTAAATGAATTGATGCAATGGAAAGAAGCATTAGCTGAAGTTGGTCTTAGCCCCCAAATCCATGCCAGCTCTACTGCTGGGGCTCTCATCACTGAATTTGAATGTTGCTTTGATGCCGTAAGAATTGGGGGCGGAATCTATGGTTTATGGCCTTCTAAAGAAGTTGAATCGCTTAATTGCAAAAAAACAAAATTAATACCCATATTATCGTGGAAGGCCATAGTAGTTGAACTTAAGCCCCTTCCCAAGGGAAGTAATATTTCCTATGGCTGCACTTTTACTTTACAGCGCGATTCAAAAATCGCCATTTTGCCAGTTGGTTATTTTGACGGAATCCCGCGCATAAGTTCAGGAAAAGGGCAAGTTATAATCAACGGAGTCAAGGTTGCACAGCTAGGCCGTGTAACAATGAATATGATCATAATAGATGTTACGGATGTGAAAAAAATAAAAGTTGGAGATGTCGCAACTATAATTGGTTTCGATGGCAAAAATTCAGTAACTGCTCAAGAGTGGGGTGAGTGGTCTTCTTCATTTAATTA
>CAZCWN010000010.1:0-30791 GCA_964502375.1 uncultured Rhizobium sp.
TACAGATCAGATGTTTAATCTTATAGAGCAAGGTCTCGTGACGACACTACCTAGGAAAATCAAAGTACGTCCCAATAATAAAATTATTTTTACTATCGGGTTTTTTGCAAAATTTTTCACCAAAAAAAATTCCTTCGCCGATTTCATAAATTATGTGTGTGCCAATACAAAATTTGCCAACGAAGATTATTTTTATGCCGAAATTTACCCCGCAATTTTCCCTGAATTCAAGCCAGCAAAAGCTGCAGAGGCCATTGCTTTTTCTTTCGAATGTCAACCAGAAGTTTTATTCAAATTAAACAACAAAAAATTGCCCTTCGGTTGCCACGCTTGGTTTCGATATAATCCACAATTTTGGCAAAAATTCATTAAAGTTTGATCATGACAAAACTCGCTCCTATCATCTTTTTTTGTTTTAATAGAGCAGACAAAACCAAATTAGCTCTTGATGCGCTTTTAAAAAATGATCTGGCAAAAGATTCAGAAATTTATATTTTCTGCGATGGGCCCAGGAATATTAAGGATCTAAAACAAATTGCTGAAGTACATCGTGTGGTTGATGAGCTAGAGGGCTTCGCGGCCCAGCATGTCATCAAAAGGCCAACCAACCATGGCTCTCAATTTTCCATTATTTTTGGCATCAATCAGGTGCTTAAACAACACGACTCTATCATTGTTGTTGAGGACGACATCATAACTAACAAAAACTTTCTAAAATTCACTAACGAGGCTTTAGAATTTTACAAACACGATCCGGAAGTATGGTGCGTCAGCGGTTTTAATTATCCCCAAAATGTCATAAAATATCCTAAAGAATATCGTGAAGATATATTTTTCGTGCGCGGCAAAAATTCCTCATGGGGTTGGGGCAGTTGGAGAGAGCGCTGGCAAAAAATCGATTTTGAAATTTCTGATTATGATGATTTCGTTAAAAATAAAAAATTGGTGAAGGAATTTAACCGTGCCGGCAGCAATATGTCGGATATGTTGCGTATGCAAAAACAAGGTAAGATCAATGCTTGGGATATTCAAATGTCTTACACAATGTTTAAAAATAATGGCTATACAGTGCACAGTTTGCGACCCTTAACAAAAAACATTGGCTTTGACGCAAGCGGTACCCATACTGTCCCCAACCTTGATATAACTAGCTTTGAATTTGAAAATTTTTCTGATTTTAAATTTAAAAAACTAAACGAGATTCCAAACAACGCTATAGCCGAAAAGGCCTATCTAGATTTTCATCGCGACCCGTTTTTTCTGATTAAATGGGTGAAATCGAAAAAGAAGAAAAAGAATTTTAAATGGCTTTTAATAGGAATTTTGCTAGCAGAGGCCTTTAATTTATTAGTCAGGATTATCTTTTAGATAATCATCGTACCAGCGCCGCTTTCGGTGAAAATTTCCATCAACAGAATATTATCAACCGCCCCATTTAGAATATGAGCGTGACTGACACCGCTTTCAAGAGCATTAATGCAAGTTTCAACTTTTGGAATCATACCTCCCGTGATTATGCCATCTTTAATCATTTGTCTGGCAGTAGCGATATTTAAGTGGCTTACCAGCTCGCCATTAGGCAGCATAACGCCATCAACGTCAGAAAGTATTATTAATTTAGAAGCGTTAAGCGCGGAAGCAATGGCGCCCGCTGCAGTATCAGCATTAATATTGAAGGTTTCACCATTATCACCGATGCCAATTGGGGCTATAACAGGGATTATATCAGAATCTTCAAAAATACTTAAAATTTCTGGATCAACTAAATAAGGCTCACCAACAAAACCGAGATTAAGAATTTTTTCGATGTTTGAATCAGGATCTTTCTTGGTTCGATTTAATTTTTTAGCACGAATTAAATTACCATCTTTACCACAGATGCCAATGGCCTTGCCTGCGGCCGCATTGATTTCTTTGACAATCATTTTGTTGATTGAACCAGCCAGCACCATTTCTACCACATCCACTGTGTCTGAATCAGTGATACGCAACCCATCAACAAAAGAAGATTTTATATTCAATTTATTCAACATTTGCCCAATCTGCGGCCCACCGCCATGAACAATGATTGGGTTAATTCCCACTTGTTTTAATAACACCACATTTTTGGCGAAATTTTTTAGGTTGTTATCGCCTCCCATCGCCGAGCCACCAAATTTAATGACAAAAGTTTCACCAGCAAATTTTCTCATATAGGGCAAGGCTTCGCAAAGAATTTCTGCCTTATGTGCCCACTCCTGGCGATTTTTCTCTTTTTGCAGAGAAATATTTTCAATTGGCAAAACGCCGTTATTATCGTTGTTAATATTTATGATATTGGTCATGAAAGGGATGCTTGGTTGTTGCGAAGGCGCGCACTATGCAACAAAAACTAATTTTTAATCAAGAAAAAATCTTTGAGACTTACTGTATCAATTGCGCTAAAATTTTGGATAGTTTCGATTATAGGCGGTAAGCTCTTGTCATTTGATGGCGCGCCTTCATTAATGATGATTTTTTCCACGGGGATTTTGCGAAGCTTGAGCGCTTCAATTGCACAAAGAGTGTGACTGATTGAACCTAGATAATTAGCCGTCAGAAACAAGGTGGGAATTTGCACTTCTTCCAGCAAGTCTAAAAAAGTTTTATCCTCATTGATTGGGGTCATCACTCCCCCTGCCCCTTCAATAAAAAGAAATTGATCAGCATTTTTGGGGATAGAAATTTTCTCAAGGCAGAAATTCCGAAGAGCTAAAAAATCAATTTTTTCATTAGAATTTTTTGCAGCGAAATGTGGCGACACTGGTTGGGAAAAGCGCCATGGGCTGACAGAATCCAAATTTTTTTTAGATATTTCTAAATCAAGTGCGGTCAAAACTCTCGCCGTATCAGAATTTTCATCATCTTGTATGAAGCCGCTGGCTATTGGCTTTATGACTGAAACAGCACAATTATTTTTCCGCAAAAGCTGGCATATCTTCTCCACAAAAAATGTTTTCCCTATATCAGTTCCAACTGCCGCAACAAAATAAATTTTATTCTTAATTGGTAAAGTCACAGCATTCATTCTCGCTTACTGAATTTTTCCAAACGTACCATAAATTGGGCCAAACACTGCAATTGTAATCCATGCAATCATGCCGCCCATAACAATTGTTAATGCAGGCTGAATCATGCCCACTAGTTTGTCGATCGAATCGTTAATTTCGCGGTCGTAGAAATATTTTATATTTTGCAAAGCATTTTCCATATTTCCGCTTTCTTCGCCCACTTTAAACATCCGTACCACCAAATTAGGGAAATAGTTGCTCAGCGAAATAGATTTAGCAAGAGATTGGCCGTCAGAGACTTGTTGTTTAATGACAATAATGCTGCGCTTCATCGCCTTATTTTTAATTACACCACTGGCTGATTCCAGACAATCAAGCACGCCAAGGCCACTTTTGAAAGTCATTGCAAAAAATTGGCAAAATTTTGCTGCGTCAATTTTACAAATAATCGGTCCAAAAATTGGGAGTTTCAGTTTTATTTCGTCAATTTTTACGGCCAATTCTGGGGAACGCGACAAAAGTTTTATCAACAACCACAAGGCCGGAACAGAAAAAATAATTATATACCAATTATTTTTGAAAAAATCAGAAAATTTGATCAGAGAAATTGTGGTAAGCGGCAATTTTATTTCTTGGGTTAAAAGGAAAGCAGTAACTTTTGGCACCACGATTGTAGTCATAACACCTAAAACAATAAACATCATAAAAAGCCCAAACAGCGGGCCAGTAGTGGCCTTTCTGGTTTTGCGCTTAATCTCCATATTCCACTTAATATCTTCAACAATGCTGGCAAAAGCATTAGCCAAATTACCAGTTTTTTCCCCCATAGAAATTAGACCAATATAAATAGGATTAAAAATTTCCGGATGCTTAGCCAGACTTTCAGAAAACAAACTACCATTTTTGATTGATTCATGAAGTTCCTGCATCAGATTTTTGATGCTGTTTGAATCAGAGGTTTCCCGTAGATCGTTAATTGAATCAATGATAGAGACACCAGCCCTTTCGAGCTGCTCTAGATGCACAAACATCGTGATTAAATCTTTTGGTCTAACTCTATCAAATAATGTTAAGCTGTTTGGTTTTTCTTCTTTAAAAGAAATCAACTCCAGCCCTGTTGCACGCAAGAGTGTTGTTAAATCAGATGGATTATCGGCTGTGATTCTTCCAGTAACATAATGGCCATTCTCATTAATGGCTTTATAGCGATAGCGCCTCATGCTTATTTTCTGTGCAGTTTTTTCATTTTATTCAGAATCACGTCCCGCTTTAATTTAGAAATATGATCAACGAAGGTTATGCCGTTTAGATGGTCTATTTCGTGTTGAATACAGGTGGCTAAGATGCCATCCATTTCTTCAATTTGTTCTTTGCCATTAAAATCAAGATATTTCACCTTAACTTTTTTTGGCCGAATAACTTCCGATCTGGCTCCAGGAAAGGACAGGCACCCTTCATTGTAAGAAGAAGATTCTTTCGAAAATTCGATTATTTCTGGGTTAATAAAAAAACGCGGATTAGTGTTTTTGACGTGATTTCCATCACAATCATGATGGCCATGATGATGGTGAAAATCAGTAAATTCATAGTCAATATCAATCACCAAAACTCTTTTTAAAACGCCAACTTGCACCGCAGCTAGACCAATTCCATGTTCAGAATACATAGTGGTTACCATGTCTTTCATAAATTGGCGCAAAGCATCATCGACCTTTTCAACAGGCCTGGAAACCTGCTTTAATAAATGGTCTGGAGCGATTACTAATGGAAGGATTTTCATTTTTGGAATAAGCAATTGAGTTTATAATTTTTAAAATTTTTGCTACAGAAGCTGCATCATGCTAAGAAGAGAGATGTAATGGCTCTGCTCCCAAGAATATAATACCAAGGCTATAATACTTTTTTATAATAAATTACCCCTGCTTTTCAACTAACACTTTTCTTAAAGCCTCAGGATAAATTTTATGTTCTTCTTCTAGAATTTTCGCTGCCAAACTTTCTTTAGTGTCATTTGGCAAAACTTCAACGCGTGCCTGCTTAATTATTGGCCCTTCATCCATTTCGGTGCGTACAAAATGAACAGTGCAACCAGAAATTTTAGCCCCGGCTTTAATAGCATCACCCACAGCGTCAGCGCCTTTAAATTCAGGAAGAAGCGAAGGATGAATATTAATAATACGATCAAACCAACGCTCAACGAACCATTGTGAAAGCAGGCGCATAAAGCCTGCAAGACAGATGAATTCTGCGCCTGCTTTTTCAATTTCTGCACTCACTTTTTTATCAAAATCCTCGCGCAGAGGAAAATCACGGTAATTTATGAAAGCAGTTTTTATGCCTTTTTCCTCTGCAAATCTTAAACCCAAAGCATCAGCTTTATTAGATAAAACCAGCACCACTTCTGCCGGAAAGCCAGGAGATTCACAAGCCTTCACCAGTGCCTGCATATTGCTTCCGCGGCCTGAAATCAAAATGGCAATTTTAGTTTTTTTAACCATTTTAATTTTTTGGCTTAGAGCTTGCTCTAGCTCCAATTCTTAAACGCAAAGCATTTAATTTGATGAAACCAGCGGCATCTTTTTGATCATAGACAGAATCTTCCTCAAATGTTACATGCGCTTCGGAATAAAGGCTTTTTGGAGATTTGCGGCCCATAACAAAAACATTCCCTTTGTAGAGTTTCAATGACACTGCCCCTTCAACATTTTCTTGGCTTTTATCAATTAAAGCCTGGAGCATTTCACGCTCTGGCGAGAACCAAAAACCATTATAAATAAGGCTGGCATAGCGCGGCATTAATTCATCTTTTAGATGCATGGCCTCGCGATCTAATGTGATTGATTCTATAGCACGGTGCGCAGTCAATAAAATCGTGC
This sequence comes from uncultured Rhizobium sp., assembly GCA_964502375.1. Lineage (GTDB taxonomy): Bacteria > Pseudomonadota > Alphaproteobacteria > Rickettsiales > UBA1997 > UBA2645. Next base: position 5,906 of record CAZCWN010000010.1, read on the forward strand.
CTCCAGGAGTTTCATAAACACCGCGCGATTTCATCCCAACAAAGCGATTTTCAACTAAATCTAATCGACCAATACCATTTTGCCCCCCAAGCTCATTTAATTTAGTTAGAATTTCTGCAGGTGACATTTTTTTGCCATCTATAGCAATTGCATCACCTTTTTTAAATTTAATTTCGATAATTGTAGGCTTGTCTGGAGCGCTTTCTGGAGACACAGTGCGCTGATAAATATATTCTGGCGCAGGCTGGCTTGGATCTTCTAAAATTTTTCCTTCACTTGAAGTGTGCAATAAATTGGCATCCACGGAATATGGCGCCTCGCCGCGCTTGTCTTTAGCAACGGGAATTTGATTTTTTTCGGCGTAATCAATCAATTTGCTACGCGAATTAAGATCCCATTCACGCCATGGGGCAATGATTTTGATGTCTGGTTTGTTGGCATAATATGAAAGCTCAAAGCGCACTTGGTCATTGCCTTTACCGGTGGCACCATGGGCAACAGCATCGGCCCCCACCATTTTAGCAATTTCAATTTGTCTTTTGGCAATCAAAGGGCGAGCAATTGAGGTGCCAAGCAAATAAACACCTTCATAGAGAGTGTTAGCACGAAACATTGGAAACACATAGTCGCGCACAAATTCTTCACGTAGATCTTCAATAAAAATTTCTTTTACACCCAGCATTTTAGCCTTCTTACGAGCCGGCTCAAGTTCTTCACCCTGCCCTAAATCAGCAGTAAAAGTAACCACTTCACAGCCGTAATTTTCCTGCAACCATTTTAAAATTACTGAAGTATCCAGACCGCCGGAATAAGCCAGCACAACCTTTTTTACTTTATTTTTTTTGGCAGCAAGATTTAGCGCCTCTTGAGTTTTCATTTGAAATTTTAGATTGATTAATAAAGATGTTTTTGGTTTTTTAAAACCGCCCTGAAGCCTTATCTGTAGCGAGCTCGTAACGTCTATTCTTCGAACAAAAAATTAAAATGCAAATAAAAGAAATTCAAACCCGCGAAGAAATTTTTCATACCCACCACGTGATGGTGCAACTCTATCAAGAGTTAAATTCTGATAATTACATTGAAGATGTTTTAAAGATGATGCAACGTGGTTATAAAATGGTAGCAGTTTTTGATGAAGAGAATAAATGCATAGGCGTCATGGGGCTGGGCATCACAAGTAAATTGCATTATGGTAAGGTTTTAGAAATTGAAGATTTTGTAATCGATCGTGAGAAGAACGACAGTGGGGCAGATGAAATGTTGCTTCGCTGGGCCGAATTGCAGGCATCAATTTTTGGCTGTAAAAACATTGTTGGCATCTTAGAAACCAAACGCCAAACTGCACAAAGAATTTTTTCGCGCGAGAAATTTATTATTGATGGATTTTTTTTTAGAAAAAAATGCTAAAACACAAAAGTAAAAAACAGATTTCAAAACGCTCAAAAATTGGCTATTTCTTCCGCAGATATTTTATTTTACCAATAAAAATTTTCCGTGTCGCCCTCGTTGATACAGTGAAGCAAGACGGGGTTGAACATGCGGGATATCTAGCTTTTTTAAGCATATTTTCGCTTTTTCCTTTTTTGATTTTTTTGATTTCCATTGTTGGCCTTATTGGAGCTTCCGAAGTTGGAGCCAAGGCAATTCAAGCAGTACTTTCCCAGGCCCCAAAAGAAATGGCAGATGCCCTAGCACCACGCATTAATGAAATTATTTCAGGGCCGCCACAAAGCTTTTTAACCATCGCAATTATTGGCGTAATCTGGACTGCCTCTTCATCCGTAGAAGGATGTCGTACAATTTTAAATCGCGCCTATCGTGTCGCCTATCCTCCACCTTATATTTTGCGCCGTTTGATTAGCATCATGGAGTTTTTTGTGATAATTTTTTCTATTATCAGCAGCATTGTACTTTTCATAATTGTGCCCACTTTTCTAAAAGAGGTAGAGGAAAATTTTTCCTTCAAACTTCCCATCAATTACGAATTATTTTATATACGCCAAGCAACAATTTTTATATTCTTAACTTTCGCCACCTCGTTGCTTTATTATGCTCTGCCTAACGCCAAACAAAAAATAACTCAGACTGTTCCCGGCTCAATATTAACGGTTGCGATGTGGTTTGGATTACAAAAACTTTTTGGGATTTACCTCACTTATTCTGACCAATTTAATTTCGTTTATGGATCACTTGCAGGCATGATTGTTTCCCTGATGTTTTTTTACCTGATTAGTTTGGCCTTTATTTTTGGTGCTGAATTCAACTATCATTTTCACCGCACTTATCAGGTGTTTTTAAAACCAGCAGATAAGAGAAAAGCCACAAAAAAATGAAATTGCCTTTTTGGCCCAATCCCCTGGGCCATCGTGACATAAATTTAGGGCTTTCGCGTGTTTATGATTTACTCACACGGTTAGATAATCCACACTTAAAATTACCTCCAACAATCCACATTGCCGGCACTAATGGCAAGGGCTCAACCTTAGCCTTTCTTAAAGCAATTTTTACAGAAAGCGGCCTCAAAATTCACAGCTATACTTCACCGCATTTAGTTAATTTTAACGAAAGAATTGTATTGGATGGCCAAGAAATTTCTGATGATTTTTTGAATGAGATTTTAAACGAATGTAAAAAGGCTGCAGAAAAATCTCCTGAAATTAAAGTAACTTTTTTTGAAGGTGTAACTGTTGCGGCCTTGTTGGCCTTTAGCCGTGTCCCTGCTGATTTATTGCTACTTGAAACCGGAATGGGAGGCGCGCTTGATGCTACTAATGTTTTGCCACAAGTTTTATGTTCAATTATCACGCCAATTGCTTTTGATCATGAAGAATTTTTAGGAAAAACTTTGGCAAAAATTGCTGCTGAAAAAGGGGGAATAATGAAAAAAAATTGCCCGGTAATAATTGCTAAACAAAAAAAACCCGCTTTGAAAATCCTTGAAAGCCAAGCTCTCAAAGCAAATTGTAAAACTCTTATTTTTGGGCGTGATTGGAAAATTAAAAAACAGAAACCGGGATTTTTATTTAATGGATTTGGCAGAAAAATTTCTTTGAATAGTCCTTCTCTTTTAGGTGATCATCAAATTGAAAATGCTTCAGTAGCAATAGCCGCAGCGCTGTCTCAGGCGAGATTTACGATAACAGAAGAACAAATAAACTCCGCTCTAGCTAAAGCCTTTTGGCCAGCACGTTTACAAAAAATTATTCACGGGAAATTTTATAGAATTCTTCCGGAAAATTTTCAGCTTTATTTAGATGGGAGCCATAATTTACAGGGCGCAGATACAATCAGAAATTTTTTAAAATCACAAAAAAACAAAAAAATATTTGTGATTTTTTCCATGCTAAAAGACAAAAATTGCTTCGGCTTTTTAAAGAAAATTGCTTCAGAAATTGATTATTTAGTTTCCGTAGCAATTAGGGACGAACCGAAGTCACGAAAGGCTGAAGAGATTCTTAGCATTGCTAAAAAAATTGGAATAAAAGCAACTACAGCAAAAAATTTTGATGATGCTTTTAGGCAAATTTTATCAAAAAAAAATGCTAATGAGGAGAATATAATACTGCTTTGTGGATCGCTTTATTTGGCAGGAGATTTTTTACAGCAAAACCAGCTAAGCAACGCTTCTGCCTCTTTCTCTAAATAGAGATGTTAATTTCAATAACACTCAAGCTGTTAGCAAAAATTTTTACTTATTCTAAAGTTTTTATCTGGCAATATAACCAAGAAAAACAGCTATACAAAAAACATCTATCACAAGAGTTACAAACACCGGATCTGAATTACCCACAGGCTCTTGTAACAATAATTTGCGCATAATCTTTTTACCCATTTCTTTGCGATTGGCCTCGTGCAACTCTTTCTTTTCCTTTTCTGTTAATTGCGGTTTCTTTGGAGCGCATTTTTTTAAAACATAAAAATGCCAAGAAAAATAACTGACCATCAGCAAAGAAATTATCACATCTATTGCCCTTATATGAACCATTTTAATTAGTTTATCCGCGATAAAATAAGCCACTAAATATCCTACGGCTCCCCATCCCCAAATTATGCGCTGTACTGCTTCTTCGCCTCGCATTGCAGCTTTAAATGAAGCCTCAGCTTTATTTAGAAATTCTTTCATGATTAGGATTTCTTTGTTTTATCATCCTTTGAAAGAGCGTATTGCGTGCCTTCCCAAGGCATTTCAAAATCAAAATAACGAAATTCCTGTCTTAATCTTACCGGCTCATATATAACCTTTTTTTGATCCTCATCATAGCGAACTTCTTTATAACCAGTAAGTGGGAAATCTTTGCGAAGAGGATGGCCTTCGAAACCATAATCAGTGAGAATGCGGCGTAAATCTGGATGCCCTGAAAAAACAACGCCATACATATCAAATACTTCCCGTTCAAACCACCCAGCAGCGCTAAAGATTGGCACCGCAGTTGGAACTTCTTCCCCATCTTCTAGAGCAACTTTTATCGTAATGCGATTATTAAGCTTTAAACTTAAAAGATTATAAATCACTTCAAAACGCGGCGACCTTATGCCAAGCATATCCGCGCCGAAAACATCCAGTAAAACCTTGAAAGAAAGATTTTGGTCATCACGCAAAAATTTTAAAAATTCGACAATTTTTTCTGCTGTAGTATAAATGATGAGATTATCGTGGTTTATTGGTTCCACAATTCTGACATCAGAAAATTTTTCTTTTATATAAGCGGCCTGCGCCGGAAGATTTTGAAACATGGACATAATTTAGCGTTTAAACTTACCAGTTCTTCTGATTTTGCGCTGTAATAATAAAACACCGTAAAGTAATGCCTCTGCAGTTGGAGGGCAACCTGGGACATACACGTCGACCGGAACAATACGATCACAACCGCGCACCACTGAATAGGAGTAATGATAATAGCCGCCACCATTAGCGCAGCTTCCCATTGAAATTACATAACGTGGTTCGGCCATTTGATCATAAACTTTACGCAAAGCTGGCGCCATTTTATTGGTTAAAGTTCCTGCTACAATCATGACGTCAGATTGACGCGGACTTGGACGAAAAACTAAACCAAAGCGATCAAGGTCATAACGACTTGCGGCGGTGTGCATCATTTCAACCGCGCAGCAGGCCAATCCGAAAGTCATTGGCCATAGCGAACCTGTACGGGCCCAATTCACTAGCTGATCAAGCTTAGCTGTAATAAAACCGCGATTACTAATTTCATCAGTAACTTGATTTAGCAGAACATCTTGATTGAGGGGGCTTAGATTGTTAGTCATAGTTAATACGATACCTCACTTTTGTTATTGGTGCTTAAAGGATAGATTATTTTCACTGACTTATTTCCATTCAAGCGCGCCGCGTTTCCATTCATATATAAAGCCAACGGTAAGCAAAGTTAAGAATATCATCATTGACCAAAAACCAAACACTCCTATTTTTCTAAGCACCACAGCCCAGGGAAAAAGGAATGCGACTTCCAAATCAAAAATTATAAACAAAATTGCTACCAAATAAAATTGCACATCAAACTCGTTGCGCACTTTGCCTTCACCTTCGAAACCACATTCATAAGGCGAAATTTTTTCACTATCTGGGCTTCTTTTTTTAAGAATAAAAGGAATGATAATGATAATGCAGGACAAGCCAATAGCGATAGCTAAAAAAAGCAAAATTGGCAAATATTGTGATGATACAACCTCTGGATTTACAATGGCTGCAACAGCTTGTGAAGCGGATTCTAAACTATCCATTTGTTGATTGAATTTAAGAAATATGCGAAATATTTTCGCCAAAATTGAGAATCAAAAATAATTTTCAGTCGCAACAAAATCAATTTAAAAATTCCCTCGAAAACATAAAGCTATGATAGCAGAAACTTATACAGCCTTAGTAACCCCTTTTCAAAATAATCAAATTGATGAAAAATCACTGCAAAAAATAGTTGAATTTCAGGTCAAAAATGGTGTCGATGGAATTGTGCCTTGTGGTTCTACTGGTGAGTCTCCGACCTTAACTCATGAGGAACATAATGCCGTAATTGAATTATGCGTTAAAACCGCAAAAAAACGTGTAAAAGTAATGGCTGGAACTGGTTCCAATTCCACTGATGAAGCAGTAATGATGACAAATTATGCCAAAAAAGTTGGCGCTGATTCTTGTTTAATTGTGGCACCATATTACAACAAACCAACTCCTGAAGGTGTTTATCAGCATTTCAAAGCTTTAGATAAATGTGGTATCCCGCTCTTTATTTACAACGTTCCTGGTCGTTCAGTCATAAATATTTCCGATAAAAATTTAGCGCGTATTTCTGAGCTAAAAAATGTTGTGGGCATTAAAGATGCAACGGGAGACTTAGCTAGAATCGCAACTCTTCGCCTATTAATTAAAAAGAAATTTTCCTATCTTTCTGGGGAAGATATTACAGCCGTTGGGTTTAACGCCATGGGCGGTAACGGTGTGATTTCTGTTACTTCCAATATCGCACCAAAATTGGTAAGTGATTTGCAAAAAGCCACTGCCAAAGGTGATTATAAAACTGCGCTTAAAATTCAGGATAAATTAACCAATTTACACGATGTGATGTTTTGTGAAACCAATCCGATTCCTGTAAAATATGCCGCCAGCCTCCTTGGCCTCTGCAATCCCGAAACTCGTCTACCTTTAGTTATGCCTTCTACAGCCTCAAGAACAAAGATTGAGAAAGAGATGAAGAAATTAAAATTGATTTAAGGCTGGTCCTTGTTGATTTTGTTGAAATAACAATTGCCTATCTTTTTGAGAAGCAGAATTTACTAAAATCACTAATTTCTTTACTGCTTCGTTTAGATCCTTCATGCCACTTTCTTTTATAAATTGTGGCAAAATCTGAATTTCCTTTTTGAAAAAACCCAATTGTTTTTTAAGTGCTAAAAAACCGTAAGCATTAAAAACAACATGCTGGGGTAAAATAATTTTAGTTTCCCACAAATTACTTAGATTAAATTGCATGATGGCTGATACAATTTCACTCTGCGCCCTTTTCATCCATTTTAAATCAAAGCATTTACTACTAATTTTTTGATATTTTTTTATTAATTTTACTGTCTCATCTGCCTTATTTTTTTGGGCAATCTTTAAAGCCATATCCCATCTTCCAGCACCAAAAGAAAGCAATAATTCAACTATCTCAAGCAAATCATTTTTTGCAGCAAGCTCAATAGCAGTAAAGCCTAGTGTAGTTTCAATTTCTTTGTTAGCACCATGCTTCAAAAGTTCTAAAACCACATTTTTGAAGTTACCCACCACTGCATGATGCAATGGGGTCATGTGATGGTTCTCTTCCTTAGTTTGCGAATTTATTTCAGCACCAATCGAGAATAAAAATTGTACCACTTCCAAGTGGCCAAACTCGCAGGCAATATGCAAAGGCGTAAGACCAAACATAGTTTTAACTTCTTTATCAACACCAGCATTAATAAAGAGATTGACTATTTTTGTATAACCGCCCCTGGCAGCATAATGGATCGGTGCCCAACCGCGATTCCTTACTGAAGCTTGATGGGATAAATCAGCACCGGCAGCAATTAAAATTTCCACGGCTACAATTTGCCCCTCCTTAGCCGCTAAATGCAGCGGCGTTAAGTAACCTTCATTTTTTATATCGACGTAAATCTTATCATTTGCCACCATTTGCAGCAGTCTTTGCAGCTGATCATTTACTCCAAATTTTGCCGCTAGGTGAAAAATCGTGTTCTTAAAAAATCCGAATTTTTTGTTAAGCAAAACCTCGCCTTCTTCAAGAGTCTGGGAATTCTCCACTAAGTCAATAAAGCTAGATATTGCCTGCTGAAGTAAGCCAAGCTCTTGGGAAGAAATTTTTGCTAAATTTTGTTTGGAATTTCTTTCTAAAATATCTTCTATTTCAGTGCGCATTTTTATTGATTAAAGTTAACGACCTCGAGCGTGTTGGCGCCCATGTTCTCTTTCTTTAGCTTCAATCATACTAACCCAAAATCCTTTGTGGCCGCGCTTATTTATGATTTGCGCTGATTGAATCAGATAAGTCAATTTCTGCCCTAGAATCATTGAGGTCCAAAAGCCAATAGGCTTTACAATATCAACAATTTGCACTTGATTTTTCTCTTGCTGCTCACGTTCTTGCTCACGAGAAGGGATAAGTTCATAACTGCCACTTTTCTGCTGATTTTTTTTGTTACGAAGTTCCGCCTTGACTGCCGAATGAGCCCTTGGGATTTCGAACTTAACTTTCATTAGTTCTTCATCTTCTTTAATAAAATTTTTCTTGAATCTGGTAATTTTTTTACTGGCTCTTTTTAATGCTAAATAACGCTTATAAGCTTGATCTATAAGGAAGGTCATTATTACTCTTGTTAGTAAAATCAAAGAAAAAACCGTAAAAAAGAGAATCAATAAAACTGGAATAGCTTTTTCAAAAGATATAAAAAATTGTTCCATTATTCCTCCCCTGGGCACAATTCTTTCATGGCCGCATAACTTTCGGCAAAACCAATTAAAGAGTAAGTATCACTGGCGATTTTACCATCACGAGCCACACCAATTACAACAAAGTCCTCATTCTTTTGCATTTCTTTTATAATATCAATATCATCATTTTTATCATTGGCCCAGGCTAATGTTTTATGTGGAAAAAGATAGAACTTCCTTGAACCGAAAGTCACTTCAACATTTGATTTTTTACTATAAATAAAACCCGATGAAGTGCTGATTTCATCTGCATCATTTTCAATATTAGTTACTAAAAAAAACGGCTCCCCTCTTTTATCATAATTGCCACCACTTCTTATAGGGGTTGAGGCCACATAACACACCGTTTTATCTCCCCTATCATTTTTAAAAACTGTCCAATCCTGAAATTTTGCCGTGGGCTCTTGCCCATAAGAATCAGAAAAAAAAATAAGCAAAATAGCCAAAATATTTACGCAAATTTTCACCCAATATTCGCAATATTTTGCTAATTTCATAACTTGACTTCTTTAGTCTTAAAAATATTTTGCCCGCGTCCTTTTTAAGGCCCATTTAACTCTAGCGTTAAACAAAATTTCCAGCCTTATACCGGGGTTGGCTTATCCTGGAAACAGCCCTCAAGAAATAATCTTTGGGCAAGATCACGAAGCTTTTTAAAAAATCCAATAATTTATCAGATGTCTGAACAAGTCCACGAAAAGCATAATCCTTTGTCACAATTTGAAGTTCATAAAATTGTCGACTTAAAACTTGGAAAATTCGATATTAGTTTCACCAACTCCGCTCTTTTCATGGTGCTTGCAACCAGCATAATAATTTTTTTCATGCTTTTCGCCACCAGAAAAAAATCGCTTATTCCTTCTAGGTTACAGGTGATAGCTGAGGGAGTTTACAATTTCATTTTCAATACCATCGAACATACGATTGGCGCCGAAGGAATGAAATTTTTCCCATTTATTTTTACCACTTTCACCTTTGTTTTATTCTGTAATTTACTAGGTTTATTGCCTTATAGCTTCACTTCTACCAGCCAAATCATTGTTACTTTTTCTTTGGCTATGATTGCCTTTTTCACTATTACAGCCTTTGCCATAATTAGAAATGGGCCAATCGGTTTTATTCATATGTTTTTACCACATGGTGTGCCGCTTTGGATGGCACCAGTGATTTTTGTCATCGAACTTTTTTCCTTCCTAATTAGACCAGTCACTCTCTCTGTGCGTCTTTTTGCTAACATGGTTGCAGGCCACGTTTTGCTTAAAGTAGTGGCCGGCTTTATTATTTCTCTTGGAATTATTTTTGGTGCCCTACCATTCCTTTTCAGCATCGTTATGACTGGCTTTGAGCTTTTCGTAGCTGTATTGCAAGCCTATATTTTTACAATTTTGGTTTGTGCTTATTTAAGCGAAGTAACCAAAGCGCACTAGCATTTGGCATTAGTCCGAGCCAAATATCTTCCCAACCTATGGGGTTTTCGGACAATATTAATTCAAATAAACAGGTAAAAAATGGAAACTGCAGGACAAGTTGTTAGCAACTTCGAAACTTTAAAATATATTGGTGTTGGCCTTTGCTGTCTTGGCATGGCTGGCGCTGCACTTGCTATCGGAAATATTTTTGGATCTTTTTTCAATAGCATAGCCAGAAATCCTTCTGCTGCACCTAAAATCGAAAAATATATCTATATCGCTGCAGGTCTTGCTGAAGCGATGGGTATCTTTGCCGTTCTTATCGCCTTTTTGATAATGTTCTCATAATAAATGTGAAGTGCTTGGAATGTTGATTTACAATATTCCAAGCACTATGCCCAAAGCACTAATTCCATGCCTCAGTTAGATTTTACAACCTATAGCTCCCAAATCTTTTGGTTCGCCCTTTGCTTTGTCTCCCTTTATATTTCCGTCAGCAAATTAATTTTGCCTAGAATATTAAATATAATAACTATCAGAAAAAAAACCCTCGAACAAGATCTTTCTCTAGCTAAAGAAATAGAGAACAAACTTAATGAAGTTCAAATAAACACCGATTTTCTTCTTAAGGATGCAAACCAAAAATATCAGTTACATCTTGAAAACGCTACCAGGCAGGCCACAGAAAATAGAGAAAAAATAATAGAAGAGCTAAAAGAAAAAATTGAGAAGATGACTGAAAAGTCTCGTCAAGAATTGCAACATTTCATTGAAGAATCACAAGCAAAAAGCGAGCCGATAATTCAAGAAGTAGTCAAAACAATTAAGAAAAAACTTCAATTAATTTAAAAATGTTAAACGAAAAATTCTGGTTGGCGATTGCCTTTTTATCATTTGTCTTATTAGTTCTTAAATATGTCCGACCCCTTATAGTTAAAGCTCTGGACGATAAATCACAACAAATTGCCGCTGATATTCTAGCAGCTAAAGAAATGAGAGAAAAAGCGGTAATTCTTTTACAGAAAGCAGAAAAACAATATGAAGAATCTGTTTCACGTGCAGCAAAATTATTGAAAGATACCGAAATTGAATCACAAAAACTTAGAGATGAATTCCAACATGCTGTTGAACAAGAAGTTAATAGAAAAACTGCTGCGGCACTGGCCAGAATTAGAATTGAAGAAGAATCTACTATTCGCCAAGTAAAAACAAAAATCATCGCTTCAGCTATCGATTACTTAACTAAAAATATCAGCAAGGAACTAAGTTCGGCTGATCACAAAAATTTGCTTGCTCGCGCAGCGCAAGATTTTGAAAAAACAATTCATTAGAGCTTACCTCTTTTTTCCTCATGAAACTCACGCTCTCTTGGCTGAAAGAATATCTTGAAACTTCTGCTTCGCTTGAAGGGATCTGTGCAAGCCTTACTAATATTGGATTAGAAGTTGAAGCAGTTGAAGTTAAATCCAAAAGCCTTGCACCCTTTTCCGTTGCTAGAATTATTGAAGCCAAGCCACATGAAAATTCTATAAAATTAAAAATTTGTCAGGTTGAAACCATTGGAGCTTCTGCTCCATTACAAATAATCTGTGGCGCTGCCAATGCTAGAAGTGACCTGAAAGTTGCTTATGCGCCAATTGGCTCAACGATCCCCGCCAATGGCATGGTAATTAAAAAAGCCAAAATTGCTGGGGTTGAAAGTAATGGCATGTTATGCTCTGCGCGCGAACTGGGCCTCGGCAACGAAGATGCAGGCATTATTGAAATTGATGAAAAATGGCCAATAGGTACAAAAATTACCGAAGTTTTCTCTCTTAATGATGCCATAATTGATATTAATGTTACTCCAAATCGCGGTGATTGTTTAGGAATAGTTGGAATTGCTAGAGATCTTGCGGCCGCAGGTGTTGGGCAATTAAAGAAACCAGAAATTAAAAAAATTGCCGACGATTTTTCCTTACCAATTGAAATTAAAAATAACGCTGAAAAAAGCTGTAGTTACGCTGCTTTCCGGTATTTTAGAAATGTCAAAAATTGCCCCTCACCAAAATGGTTGCAAGAAAAATTAAATTCGTTGGGCGTTAATTCAATTTCAGCAATTGTTGATATAACTAATTATGTAATGCTGGTTCTAAATCGCCCAATGCACGCTTATGATGCCAGTAAAATTAAGGGCCCACTGACAATTCGCTTTGCTAATAATAAGGAAAAATTTACTTCGTTAAAAAACGAGGAATTTGAGCTAGATGAAAAAATGTTAGTAATTTCTGATGAAGAAAAAGCATTGGGAATGGCCGGTATTATTGGCTCTGCAAATTCAGCTTGCGATTTAACAACCCAAGAAATTTTACTAGAATCAGCCTTTTTTAACCCTGCTACAATTGCTTACACTGGGCGCAAATTAAATATTCTCTCTGATGCCAGACACCGGTTCGAAAGGGGCGTTGATGAAGCAAGTTGTGAAAATGGAATTAATTTAGCCACACAATTAATTTTGGAAATTTGTGGCGGAGAAGCTAGTGAAATCAAGGTTATTGGCACTAAGTCTCCAACTAAGAAAATCGAATTTGATTTAACCACAATAAAAAACCTGATTGGGCTTGAAGTGCCCTCTACCCAAGCTTCGGAGATTTTATCCTCCTTAGGTTTTATAATAGAAAAACAATCGGCAGAAAAATTTTTAATCGAAATTCCGTCCCATCGCCATGATATTTTCACTGCTGAAGATTTAGTTGAAGAAGTGGTTAGAATTTTTGGGTATGACAAAATTCCAAGCCGTGAAATAACAAGCCTTACAAACACCTCTACAAGCAACAACTTAATTAACAAAGCTCGCTCTTACTTGGCTTCACAGGGCATGATTGAGACCATAAATTGGTCTTTTATTGCCTCTGATCTGCTTGAAAATTTTGCCGCAACTAATAAAAGATTAAGCCTAGCCAATCCAATCAGTATTGAGATGAACCACATGCGCCCTACTCTGCTCATTGGGCTGATTGAATCTTATAAAAAAAATTATCTGAGAAATTTTTGTGATCTTTCGTTTTTTGAAATAGGAAATGTTTTTTTAGATGAAACAAAAACTGGACAAAAATTAATGATTAGTGGCCTACGAGCCGGCAAAAATAAAGAGCAAAATCATTATCATGATGAAAGAGATTTTGATGTCTTTGATGTAAAAAAAGATTTTTTAGATGTAATAGAAATATTTGGATTACGTGCTGAAAGCCTTCAATTGGAATATACTACTCCAAAATATTATCATCCCCATCGCTCTGGCGCCTTTAGGTTAGGCAAGAATCTAATTGGCTATTTTGGCGAGATTCACCCTACCATCACCAAAAAATTTGATCTAAAAAACCGCTTAAATGTTTTTGAAATTTTTGTAGAGACTCTACCAAGCCAGCAAAAACCACTTAGCCGTAAAGCATTTATTATTAATGATCTGCCAGTTGTTGAACGCGATTTTGCTTTTCTGGTGAATAAAAACCAAGCAATAAATGATATTATAAAAACAATTAACAATTGCGAAAAACAATTGATTAAAGAAGTAAACATATTCGACATTTTTACCGGCAGAAACATCCCTGAAAACAAGAAATCTGTGGCTTTGCGTGTTAAAATTCAACCTAATGAAAAAACGCTAACTTCTGATGAAATTGAGGTGATTAGTAAAAAAATTATCGATGCAGTTGAAAAATTTTATGGCGCAACTTTGCGCGATTCTTAGTTAAGTTTTATTAGAGTAACACAAATTCCACTGTTGATCTTACCTTAAAAAGTAAAAGGCTTATAGGAAAAAACTGCCGCTTCTAGCACCCTATATATCAACAAGCACTTAACTATTTAATGCCACTAGACAATCACGAAGAGAAGCAAGAAGAATTGGATCTAAATCAAAGCCTTATTGTTTATATAAGAAGAGGCAACCTTAGAAGAGTTCAAGACACACTTAAGAAAGGAGCTAATGCTAACGTTGTATATGAAGATGGCTGGACAGCCCTTACCTATGCGGTAAATTATACCCTAAATATAGCCTTAATAAGCACCCTTATAGAATATAATGCAGATATTAATGCTAAAAATAGGGAAGGCAAAACTGCTCTGATGTACGCTGCAATGAATGGCTCTGTAAATATAGCGAGGCTTCTTATAAAAAATAGGGCAGATGTTAATGTTGTAGATACCGAAGGCTGCACGCCTCTTATCTACTCTGCGATCAGAGGAAATAACCAACTAACTATGATGCAACTCCTTAGGGAAAATGAGGCAGATGTTAATAGGGCAAATCATGAAGGACGGACACCACTTATGTATGTTGCAGAAAGACCTGACCACCTAAATAACAAGTTAGCAGCCCAATTTCTTATAGATAATGGAGCCATAATAGATACAGCAGACAATAATGGTGATACTGCTCTGATAATTGCTGCACGAAACGATAATCAAGCGATAGCGGATATTCTTATAAAGGGGGGGACAATTGAGGCCGCAAACAATCAAGGCGAAACCCCGCTGATTAGCGCCGCAATGGCAGGTAATGCAGAAATGATAGAACTCCTTCTCGAAAAAGGTGCTAATGTTAATGCGGTGAACGAGGTTAATAATACAGCTCTCTTCTATTTAATCCGACAGCTAATAACTATTACAAACGATCAGTTCAGGGACGAAAGCAAGATCCCAAATCTTCTTAAGGCGGCAGTTCAAATGATAGAGCACGATAGCAATATAAATGAGGAGATAGCAGCCATTTTAGCTGAATTTTTAGTAAAAAACCATCTCACCATGAGCGAGAATATAATTTCTCTATTAGTTACTTTGCCTGAGGATCAAATACTAAAAACTATCCTAAAGAGCACTCTCACAAAACTCGACACCCTTATTAATCATACCCTTAAAAGAATTAGTGAGGAGTATTTCTTTGTATTACTCACTTATTTTATCGAGGAAAGAAAGCAGGAGGAAAAAGAGGCCGAGAAATTAGCAATACAAGTTCTTACTCAATCCTTTACAGATATAAGTGAAGAAGGGGAAATGATTATTTTAAATGATATGCAAGCAAATGACAGGTTGAGAAACCAACTGACGCAGTTTTATTATCCTCTAGTAAGAACTTTGCCAAAAAAGGGCCTGAGAGATGCAATACACAAAATTGCCAGTTTTCTTCCGGTAGAAGACAACGAAGTTTCTTCTGAAGCAGAATTTTTATTGCTTAGCGCGATAGAACGAAAACAACATGAAAGTGCTGGGGAACTACAGAAAAGCCCCATAGAGCTGCTTAATCTTTACAAACTGCTCAATAGAGTTCAGCAAAATAGGCAAGAAAGGGAAGCTGAGCGTATAATGGCTCTAAAGGTCAATGCTGATGAGGCTATAGCAGAAATTGATGTTACTTCACAGTCAGCTGGAGAAGAAGTTAAATATAGCTTTAAGTACTATGGAGAAGCAGAAGGAGAGTCACTACAATCTGAAGAAACAATTCAGGAAAAAATTTTCACAGATAAAATAACTATCCTGAGGGAGAATGAAGAAAAAAATCCTTCCTCAGGACCTATCATAGTTAGGGGGGCTGAGCAACTTGCCCTTCAAGCCTTATTTAGAGCAGCTTAGGGGCGAGAAGGAAAATAGAATCAAGAAAAGCTATTTTGATTATGTCAAAAATGGCGCCATTGAAACTGCAGTCCATCTAACACAGGCTTCTTCAGCAGCTTCTAGAGCTGTTTTAGTATCTTGAGCTAAATATTTTTCTAAAACTTCTTTGATTTCTCTACCATGATCAAGGTCTGCTTCGAGATGAATTGATAACCATCTTCTTTGATTCTTTTCAACTCCTAATCTTGTTAGCATATCCTTAACTTCATTCCCAACTTTATCAGCTATATTTTCAAAAACATAGAGAGCGCCGAGATAGCCGTTAACATGTTTGCCACTGAGAGAAGCCCAAAATTTATTCATATCCTGAACTTCTTTTGGTGTTTCTTTGCTGGGGGTAAGCCCGAAACCTTTTAAATCTTGTTGCGCCAACATGTAATGATTTTTTTCTTCAAGATACATGTGGTTGAAATAGTTGCGCAATTCTTGGTCAGGACTATTTTCGGCAATTGCCTTTAATTTATCACCACTTGTTAATGTGTAGTGATACATCATGTCCAAAAATCTTTTATAGCCTTCAAGGTCAGCATTTTTTACGCCTGGTCTTACAGCATCCGCAGCTTTTTTAGCATAAAGTTCAAGCTGTTCTATTACATTTGAGATTTTACCATCAATTTCTGTCATTGTCATATCATTGACCTCATTTTTAGTTATTATTTACCAGCTAACTCTTCATTAATAAATTCAAGAACAGCACGAAGTCCTTCTTTCACTTGATTTAAAACTACTGTTTTCTTCTCAGCATTATCTTCAGGATTTTTTTGGGCATACTCTAAAATTTTTGATAAATCAAAAGCACCAATTGAAGCAGATGCGCCTTTGAAAGCATGGGAGGCCATATACCATGAATTATTATCATTTTCTTTTATAGCATCTTCCATTTTTGCCACATTACGTTGGGCATTTTCAGAGAAAATTTTAAATAGTTCTTTTTCGAATTCAGTATCGTTGTCAATAACGCTTCTTAAAAATTCCATGTCGATGACTTTTTGATTTTTTTCCATAAAAATTATTAGTTTGATAAATATTAGTTTTAATTAACTATAAGGCTTGTTGCCAAGGCATTTAGTCTGACACCAGCTGCCTTAAGTTCTCCTAAATTCAAAATTAGCTCAAAATTTCTTCTGCCGATTTGAACCTGAATCATTCCACCAATTTCTGTAAAATCATCAAAAGTGGCGATAGTCATAATTTTTTTCTTGTTAAATTTCTCAATCTCAACTCTCAAGCCTTTTTCTTTGCTTCGTGCCACATAAATCGCCTTACAAGCTTCATATTTTGATGGCTCACGATTTAAGTCAATAAAACCTTCTTGGTTATCAGCAATAATGGCAAAAACTTCATCACTACCAAAACCACAAAACACTCCTTCTTTTTTTGTTTGCGTAGTTCCAAATAAATCTTTGATAAAGGACGCATACGCTACCGCAGAATCCTCTTCCAAAACTTCAGAAAAGCAATCAGGGATGCATAGAAACAGTGTCAGAACTAATGTTGACACAAATTTCAACTTTTTAAAATTAATCATTTTTGATTAGCTTATTGGGTGTTTTAAATTTTGAATAGATCTAGCAAAATCCTTTAATACTGCCATACTACTTTAAAGTAAAAAGTTCGTCCTTGTATTGTTTGGGTATTATAAAGACCACCTGAGAATTCTGAGTGAACCTGATTGAGAAGATTCTGGATAGCAACACTGAAATCCCAATTTCTGGTTGGAATGTAGCCTAATCTGGTATCTAGGCGTATATATGAAGGAATCCCTTTGGCTTTATATCCGCCAGCACCAGCTTTATTCAACCCACCAACATAATAAGCTGTATTATCGAACTCCCATTTTGGACTGATATTATAAAAAGACTTTAGCTTAAATTGGCTTTGTGGCGTTACTCCTTCCGAAACTTCAAGGCTGTTAAATAAAGCGATTTTTGATCTATTATCAGTTGAATAAGGTTGTATATGAAGTTGTACGCTTAGAAAATCATAGTTTGCTTCTAGCTTCCAATCATCATTTACTTGCCATCTTCCAGTAAGTTCAACGCCATATGATTCGCCATAACCATAATTTGAAGCCTTTGGGCTAGTAGAGGGAGCAAGAGTAGGAGAACCAACACTTTCAAAAGTCCTTAAATTGGAATAATCATTATAAAAAACAGCGGCATCTATAAGGGTTCTACGGGTTGGTTTTATTTTATATCCCGCTTCATAAGCAATTAATTCTTCTGCTTGAAACTCAGAACTGCCTTTGTTTATTACATTATTAGTGTTTTGACCATAAATAACTGCCCCCATTTCCGATCTAGTTGGTAATCTTACTGCTCTTGATACAGCAACCCAGAGTGTTTGATTGCCAGAGGGATAATATGCTATTCTAGCACTTGGTTGAAATTCAAAACCGGTAAAATCATTAATAAGAAATTTCGAACCTATAGTAAGATAAACTTCTTCGGACAGACCTATTTTATCTTGCAAGAAAGCTGAATAAAGCTGGTCATTTCTGCTTGTAGGATAGTAATTAATCGGCGCATTAATAGTTCTCGAAATTCTATTCGAATTTGAATCATCCATAATCTGCCTATATCCCAAGCCCCAGGTAAACTGATTTACATCAGAAAAAGAGTAAACATGCTGAAAGTCGATGTCTAAAGTTTTGGCGCTTCTGGATAAAACCGGAATATGAAAGGCTTCGTAATCAAGATAGGTTTCCAAATTAAAAGTTGATTTATTGGATAATTTTTGATCCCAACTAACAACTAAGTTTCCACCACGCTCAACCTTATCGTTTTTTTCATTATTCTTGAGCGTATTATAAATATTCTCTGTAGTAGTGTGAAAAGCATCCCCATGAATTGTGATAGAACTATCCTTAATTGATGATACATCGTATCTAAACCCTGCTCTTTGGCTTTTTGTTCCATCGTGATTATCACCGCGAGTATCATATCTATCTACACCATCACGCACAACATTTTTGGCATAAACTCGATAATGATTATTTTGTTTGGTTTCTCCGCCATATCGCGCTTCGGTTATGGATTTATCTTGATTTCCGGCAATTTGCGAAACAAAAGCACCCTGAGTTTGCACGGCGCTTTTAGTAATAATATTAATTACACCATCAACCGCACTAGTGCCCCACATAGTTTGTGGGCCGCGCAATACTTCAATTCTGTCAATATCTTCCAAAACATAATCTTGGATGTCCCAATCCACCCCCGAGAAAAGATAAGTGTAAACTATCCTGCCATCTACCATTACCAATAATTTATTGGAAAACTGACGGTTGAAACCGCGCACTGAAATTGCCCATTGGTTACCATCAATTCTGGCCACTTGTAGGCCGGGTACTAACCTTAAAACTTCAGGAATAGAGGTTAAGCCTGATCTTCTTATATCTTCTGAGGTTAAAACATAAATAGCCGAAGGAGCATCAAAAGTGCTCTCTTTTTTCTTCGATAAAGAAAAAACCTGCGGGTTAAAATTTGTTCTGTAAACAGTTGTGCTATTATCGGCTGTTGTCTCATTGTTAGCATAAGAAAGACAAGGCGATAAAGATACAAAAAGAGAGAAGTGCAATAATTTTGAGTAGAAAATTTTACGAAAACTCAAGGTTCCCTCAGCTAAAGTTGGTTGATATTTAATTGATAACCAGACTGGTTGCTAAAGCGCTCAGCCTGACGCCAGACGCTTTTAATTCTTTATAATTTACGGTTAATTCAAAATTTCTTCTACCCATTCCAACTTCAACCATCCCCCCCAAATCAGCAAATCCCTCAATGATAGAGATAGTCAGAATCTTTTTTTGATTAAATTTCTCGATATCAATACGCAGCCCTTTCTCTCTACCACGAGCAACATATACTGTCTTACACAGCTGCGCCTTTTTTGCTTCTTCATCAAGAATAATTATATTCCGATCACGGTTCGTAATTATTTTAGTAATTTCATCAGTGCCAAAAACACAGGTTGCTCCTTCTTTTGCAGCAATAGTGCTTTTTGCCAATTCCTGAATAAACGCTGCGAAAGCTTCTGCTTCTTCATTTTCAATAACGCCAGCTAGGCAATTAAAAATTAGCAAAAAGAAAATCGTAACGAATATCGCTGGCCGTAAATTTCCCAAATTCATGTGTGATTAGGTTGTGATAAGCGATTTGTTAAGTTTGTAATAGAGGAACAAAGGATTTGTTAATATTGCCAAACAAGCTTAAGATAAGCAGTACGACCCACTTCTGTTTGCCTGTTGTATAGCCCTGCCCTAAATTCTGAGTGGCGCTGATCGAGCAAGTTTTGAATTCCAACACTTAAATCCAGATTTCTGGTTGGAAGATAACCTAATCTTGTATCAAACCTGAAATATGAAGGGATGCCACCACGCCCTACTACCGGCCCTGAGGAAGAAGAAGTTGCTGTAGCCAACGGTAAATTATCAACGTAATATAAAATATTGTCGAATTCGAGTCTTGGTGTGATGTTGTAAAAAGATTTTAGCTTGAATTGATTTGCTGGAGATTGCCCTTCAGCCAATTCTAAACCAAAACCAGTTTGTGGATCAGTGGAATAACCATATACATGCAAGTCCATTTTTAGGAACTCATAGGTGGCTTCTAATTTCCAATCAGTATTAACCTGCCATTTTGCTACAAATTCAGCACCATAAGTTTCACCATAACCATTATTAGCAACTACAGATTTGCCCACGCCCGTTTTTTCAAAAGTTCTTAATGCGTTATATTCATTGTAAAATGCAGCTATATCAAAAGATAAATGATTATAGGGTTTTATTCTATAGCCTGCTTCGTAAGCAACTAGTTCCTCTGAATCAACAGTAACACTGCCTTGCTGTAATCCATTAGATAAATTCAAGCTATCCTCAGCTCTGGTAGGAGCTCTTACTGCTCTAGAAATTGAGGCCCATAATGTTTGTTTACGGGAAGGATAATATGCTAATTTAGCATTTGGCTGATACTCAAACCCAGTATAATTGTTGATTAAAAATTTGGACCCTACAGTAAGATAAAGTTTATCAGGAATTAATCCAAATTTACCTTGAAGAAAACTACTATAAACAAAGAACCTTGAATTATTAGGTGTATAGTCAAGAGGGGTAGTGCCGTTAGCGATAGTACTTTCGGCTATATCATCTGTAATATCTCTATAACCCAAACCCCAAATATATTGTTGCTCAGAGGAAAAATTGTAAAAGTGTTGAAAGTCAACATCGTACACTCTGGAGCTTCTACTCAAAACTGGAATATGAAGCTGATCGTAATCAAAATATGCATTTAGTGATATGCTAGATTTTTTTGATATTCTACTATCCCAATTAGCTACAAGGTTGAAACCCTTGGAATTTTTGTCATTTTTATTAGGATTGCTCAGTGTTGCAAAATAATTTTCTGCCTTGGCATCAAAAACATCCCCATGAATCGAAATAGTGTTAGATTTAATAGAGCTTATATCATATCTAAAACCGGCCCTATCTTGTCTACTACCATCATCATTATCACCCTTGGTATCATATCTATCTAACCCATCTTTAACTGCCTTTTTGGCATAAACACGATAATTATTTTTAGCACCTGTTTCCCCCCCATATCTAGCCTCAGTAATTGACTTATCTTCATTACCAACAATTTGAGAAAAATATACTCCCTGGGTTTGTATTGCACTTTTTGTTATAATATTAATAATACCATTTACAGCATTCAGCCCCCATATTGTTCCCCCTGGCCCTCTTACTACTTCAATTCTATCAATATCTTCCAAAACATAATCATGCAAATCCCATGCAACTCCAGAAAAAATTGGGGTATAAATTATTCTACCATCAATCATGACCAATAATTTATTTGAATATTGATTATTAAAACCTCTCGCAGAAATAGCCCATTTATTACCATCTATACGGGCTACCTGCAACCCCGGCACCAATCTTAGAGCTTCTGGAATTGAGGTTGCCCCAGATCTTCGTATATCTTCAGAATAAAGAATATAAGTTGCTGAAGGAGCATCAAAAGCATTTTCTTTTTTCTTTGATAATGAAAAAACTTCTGGATTAAAAGTTGCCTTTAAATTTTTTTCATCGTCCTCATTTAATCTAATAGTACTTGCTTCCGCAAAAGAAGTATAGAATACACTCAATAAGACGCACAAAAAGTAGAGTTTTTTATTTTTCATCGTTATTAAAAAATTATAAATAATAAGGGAATAAAGGCGGGTTTACTAGATAGAATTCACTTAAATTTAGCATACATAGGAAAAATTTTGGCAAAGTTGTAGATCTTATTTTCTTTCCAGGGAAAATCGGTGATTATTGCAACCTCATAACCTAATCTTCTTATTGTGGTTCTATCACGCCTACAGACTGAAGGAACACTAACTGCAAAAACATAATCACAACCACCCCTTTTACTTTCTTCAAACAAAGCCCTAAAAAGTTCTAAAGCAACAGATGAATCCCTGTGGCCTTTTGCTACTACTAGCGCAGATCCTTCTCCTATTAGTAAATTATCTCGGTTATCAAACCTTTTAATAACCTTTTTATATTCATATTCGGTGTCAACCACTTCATTTGAAAGATAATCAGCACTATCCGAAAACATAATTCTTATCCCACCAATCACTTTACCATCTTTCACTGCAACTGCAATTTTGCCTTGGCGATCAAATTCATTTTCCGATCCATCAAAATCAGTAAATCCCCACTCCTCACAGTAAGAAATGGACCGCAAATCGTAATATTGTTTTAATAAATCTTGATTTTTGGTAAACATGATGTGCAGCTCAGGTTTTTTTTCTAGTGATTCAACCTCTTTCTCAGCAAATCTACGCTCCTTTTCTAATCTAGCAATTTCCTCGATTCTTCTTGCTTCAGCATTTTCAACAATATTATCAGGAAGATTTTTCAAAGACTGTATCTCTTTCTCTTTCATGAACCTGCGATTTTAAAGGATAAGAAAAGCTGCTAAAAATAGATAGAGTCTGAAAATTGGAAAATATTCAATGCACAGAAAGTGCAACCTCAACTCTAAGCTTTTAGGAAGTCTTGCTGGACACAAAACAGGCGCACAAAAAACTCTTTTGACTAATAAAAAGCCAACGCCTTGAGATAGCCTTTCTCATGCAAAATAAAAATGTTCCAAAAAGAGATGGGTAAGGAACCCGCAGAAGAATTAGCTCCGTATAATCGGTATAACTACTATTCAGCAGTTTTATCGCACTTTTTTGCAGGATTAAATATACAGATTACTAAGTGAGAAACTAACACCTTGCGGCTCATCTTCTTTTCTAATTTCTTTAAGAGATGAGTGTATAATTACTAAGCTCAAAAGAAATTTGAGCTCTGGTCTATATCTATCTTTATTATGCCTTATAAGAAAAGATTTTCTGCGACCAAAATTAATATAGCATAAGAGAGAGAGGGGGTAAGCTGCGTCATTAAGGTGATTTACTTCGCCTAAACCAGGTAATATTAAAATGAGTGGCGAAAAACATTGGCAAGATTGAATCATTGCCGGTAGGGCTCTAGGTTTTTTTGAAAAATTTTTTTAATTTTTTGATAGGAACTATTTTAGCTATTTTTTCTTCATCATTTTTAAAAATATGAACTGTCTTAATCCATAGAACTATCCCACCTAAAATTATCACAACAATATTTTTTAGGATCATGGGAATATTACCTATAATTATTCCAAAAATCAGCCAAAGAATTACACCAATAGTGGTAAAGAAATACATCCAAAAAGAGAGTGCTTTGGTGTCCTTAGTTTTAATGGTTTTGACTGCTTGTGGTACATAGCCAATCATAGTAAAAAATGCTGCAAACAAGGCGATTAAATCAGCGTTGTACATAGATGTGATTTTAACTATCGATAGTTTTCTTTAGACAATTTTACATTTTCTTCTGGAAGAACTAAGCGCCACTTTTCTTCGTTTGGTGCCACCGAAAAAACAGTTGCGAATTCTAAAAAACCTCCGGGAATATTTCCTGATTCCACCGCTTGAATAAGGTTTTCTCCTTCTCGCGGGTGAATGCTCATGCAAACAAATTCACCATGAAATTTATGATGAGTAAAAGATGGGAAATTTAAAACTACCAAAGAATTTTTTTTAAATTCCAGCTCAACTTCACAGTCTTTTCTTTCCTCCGGGCTTTCCGCAATACCGCAAAAATTCAGCGTTACGCCAGCATTTTTGTTGGTTGTAAATATATACAAGCTTCTTTCTCCTGGGTGATAATGAGAAGCAGTTGTCTCGTCGGCCTTATTTTTTCTTTCACTTTGCTCAAAAAACATAAGCGTTCCACTGCTTCTATTGTGCTTGGTTGGCGGGTAAGCTCTAGAAGTTATTTCTTCGTAAAAATTTTCACTTTTTTTATTCTCAAAAATCGCTTGTTGTAATCTAAGAGATGTGACTTTTGCGGTTTCTTGTGGAAGTCCAGTTATTACATTTAAAGAATATCTTTTAATATTTTCTTCATAAGCAGGCATGAGTGCTAAGGGAGAAGTAGCGATAGCTAGTGCTTCCTTACTATTGGCAGTTTCAATTAGAAATGGTACATGCGTTTTAATATTTAGCACACCGACAGACCTTGGCGGAATAAGCATTTTATGGCGAAGAAGATCTATAGGAGCAAGATTT
This sequence comes from uncultured Rhizobium sp., assembly GCA_964502375.1. Lineage (GTDB taxonomy): Bacteria > Pseudomonadota > Alphaproteobacteria > Rickettsiales > UBA1997 > UBA2645. The sequence goes on from CAZCWN010000010.1 coordinate 30,083, forward strand.
GTAGAGCTAGCAATGCCCCTTTCCCCATAGTGAACTGACATTCCATTTGGAGATAAAACCACAATTTGACCAAAGTTATGTTCTTCAGAAGGTAATATATCTTCTATAAGGAACTGAGTCACGTTCTCTGTATCACTACTTATATTTGCCTCACGTAACTTTAAAACTGAGGCCCCATTATTAATATTATTCTTTGCTAACTTTCCAGATAATAGAGGAGCCATTGAAAGGATATCCTCACTCACCACTTCTTTGCCGCTATACCAAACTAGCTTGGATTTATCAAAATTGGCGGTTGAAGCTTGCCTTGCATAAATATTAGCAAATCCTGGTGAGATACTATTTAATAAGCTCTTTAGTAGAGGATTGCGTACTATATTGTGTTGAGAGAAGCTTGTGGGGCGCATAATTGTGTAGACCGCGTTTAAGATTTAAGTTTTTAAGTAGTAACTGATTTTTTAGACTGCAATAATCTTTCTGTCATTAAAAGATTTACGAAATCTTTTGCCAATCCTTTCAACCTTTTTTCCTTTTTAACCAAAATTCCATAAGTTATTTCAGGAAAATAATCGGTCAAAACTCTTTCATCTAAATCAGATTCCTTTTCTCCTTCCAAAATGATATTTGAAATTATTGCAACACCAATATCTGCCTTAACAAATTTTTTTAGTATTTCCCACTCAGACATTTCAAATTCAATCGTATTGTG
>CAZCWN010000011.1:0-2474 GCA_964502375.1 uncultured Rhizobium sp.
AATCAAGTATTCGCTAGGTTGAAATGATCAAGAGGTTTTGAGACAGGCTCTAGCAATTTGATGAGTTTTAGCATAATAATAAGTAATGATCATTTGAAATACGACCCATATACTCAGAAGGTGTATTAGCGAATAACCCCAAAAAATCCCTTTGGTATCAATTCTTTTATCCGAAATGAGGATGATATCTACCGATTACAAAAGCTGGCAAAGCAGCGGCAAGGTGGATTTGAATTGGTAAGCTTGCTTGAAAAATTGGTTCCAGGTTCATTTTCGCCCTTCGTCAAAATTCCCCGCCAGAACTACTCCACCGTAACTGACTTAGCCAAATTCCTAGGCTGATCAACATCATTGCCTTTGTAAAGCGCCACGTAATAAGCAAGAAGTTGCGTTGAAACAACCGGCAAAATAGCTTCCTGAACGCTGCCAGTAAGTAGAGGAATCTCTATTATCTTATCAGCCATTTTGCCAAATTGTCTTATACCTTTTTCATCACTGATAAAAATTATTTTACCACCACGCGCATTTACTTCTTCTGCGTTAGACAAAGTTTTTTCAAAAAGATCATTACGCTTGTTGTGGGGTGCAATTACGATGACGGGCATTTTTTTATCGATCAAAGCGATGGTTCCATGCTTGAGTTCGCCAGCTGCGATGCCTTGAGCATCAATGTAAGAAAGTTCACGAAATTTTAGCGCCGATTCAAAAGAGGTTATTTGTGAAATGCCCCGGCCAATATAAAGAACATGCTTGGCATTTGCTAAAGAGCGGGCAATTTTTTTGATATTTTTAACATTTTCGCTTTCCAGAAGATGCGCCATTTTCGTGCCGCTTTCGGCAAGTTCTTGCAGCAATTTTGCTTTTTCTTTGGGAGAGATTTTGCCTCTTATATAACCAAAATAAATAGCCAAAAGAGCTAAAACAGAGATTTGCGCCGTGTAAGCTTTCGTTGAAGCAACGCCAATTTCTGGGCCTGCAACGGTGCGAATTACCGAATCAGAAAGCTGTGCCATTGTGCTGTGTGCCACATTCACTATAGAAAGAATTTTTTGCCCATTTTGTTTTGAATATTTCAGCGCAGCTAGAGTATCAGCGGTTTCGCCAGATTGCGAAACAAAAACCATTAAATTATCTTCACGAAACGGATGGTGACGATAGCGAAATTCAGAGGCGATATCCACTTCAACTTCTAGGCCGGCGATTTCTTCAATTAAATATTTGGCACACATGCCGGCATAGTAAGAAGTTCCGCAGGCTACAATCGTGATTTTCTTAATTTTTTTTGTATCAAAAGCGAAGTTTGGCAGATGAATTGAGGCGCTGCTCAAATCAACATAGGCTTGGATTGTTTCTTCCAAAACACGCGGCTGTTCATAAATTTCCTTTAGCATGAAATGGCTATAACCTTCCTTGGAAACTCGGTTTTTTTCAGCCTCCATTACTTTAGGCTCTCTGCTGATTTTTTTGTTTTTGATATCAAAAATTTCATAATCATTTTTGCAGATTGTGGCAAACTCGCCATCCTCTAGAATTATGATTTTATTGGTATACTCAGATAAAGCATAATAATCCGAGGCTACAAAATTTTCATTTTCACCAAGCCCTAAAACTAATGGCGAACCGCGTTTAGCAACAGCAATCAAATCTTCATAACCTTTAAAAATTACTGCCAAAGCAAAAGTTCCATGAATTTCTTTTGCAGCTTCAATCAGCGCTTTTCTAGGATCACCACTTTTTGCAAAATAATATTCGATAAGGTGCGGAACAACTTCCGTATCTGTTTGGCTTAAAAATTTTACGCCGTTTTTTTGCAATTTTTCCTTCAATTCTTGGTGGTTCTCAATGATGCCATTATGAACAACACAAACCTTCGAAGAAGCATGGGGATGGGCGTTTTGCTTGCTTGGGCGCCCATGTGTGGCCCAGCGTGTATGCCCGATACCAATCTCGGAATTAAATTTACTTTTTTTCAAAGCAGTCGCTAATTTAGCGATTTTTCCTTCTTCTTTGACGGTCTTAAATCGGCCTTTTTCAAGCACGGCAATTCCTGCAGAATCATAGCCGCGATATTCCAATTTTTTCAAACCATCAAGAATGATTGCGACAGATTTTTCACTGCCAACAACACCAACAATTCCGCACATTTTAAATTTTTGATTTTTTTTAGTTTATAAAGAGGCCTTTAGACCCTTGAAATAAGGCAGCTCACAACAAAGTAAATTGTAATCTTTTGTAAAAAAGTTGCGTCAGGAAAAGTGCAAAACTAAAAATAAATTAACATCTTCTTAATTTTATTTTGCTTTACTTTCTAACTTCGTTTTTTCCGTAAGAACAAAATTGAGGAATCTAAATATATTAATTTTCATCCTAGCCCATAATACAAAAATCCTTTTTCCATAAAATGTCGAATCCAAAACACATTAAAGCCAGCTTATTTATTGCTTTGGCTATGTGTTTTTTCCTGCAAATAAATT
>CAZCWN010000011.1:2484-12104 GCA_964502375.1 uncultured Rhizobium sp.
AAAAGCCGAAGAAATTTTGGTAAAAGAAATTACTTTTAATAAGCAAAACCAACTGGAAATTTCGCTATCTCAAAAAACTTCATTTAAAATTTTTACTTTAAAAGACCCTAACCGTCTGGTGATTGATATTTTAAATGCCAAGCTAAAAAAACGCGATTACCAGCCCTCTCTGCCTGATTTTGTCTCATCTTTTTATCAGAAAAAAAATAGTGGATATTTGCGCTTGGTTTTTGAATTACGGCAAAAAATTTCTATCCAGAAAAGCGGTTTTGAAAAATTGAAAAATGGTGGATTTGGAAAAATTATTGTTGCTCTTAATAACCCAACAACCTCGGCCGCAAGCGATGATTTTATTAATAAAAAAGTAGCAGAATTTGAGGTGGAAACCACCAAAATTATAGAGGCGGATGGCTCTACAAAATATATCGTCAAAAAAATTCCTAAACAAAGCGCCACTTCTATACCAAAAAAACCTAGAATGCCCATTATTGTTATTGATTCCGGCCATGGCGGAAAAGACCCGGGAACAATTGGACTTTTTGCCCGCACTAAAGAAAAAAATCTCACTTTATCTTATGCCAAAGAGCTGGGCAAACAATTAATCCACACTAAGCGCTATAAGGTTTTTTTAACCCGCGATGAAGATCGATTCATTCCTCTTAAGCAACGCGTAGCTATCGCCCGCAAAAAAAAGGCCGATCTTTTTATTTCTCTACACGCCAATGCAAGCCCTGACAACTCGGTTAGCGGTTTTTCAATTTATACATTATCAGAAAAATCCTCTGACCGACAAGCGGCCTTATTGGCAGAAAAAGAAAATCGGGCCGATATTATAAATGGAGTTGACTTCGAAGGGGCAAGCGCCGACATCATGAAAACCTTAATTGACTTATCGCAACGTCAAACTAAGAATGGTTCTGCCAGCTTTGCCAACCTTGCCATCAAATCCATTAAAGATTCCGAAATAAACATATTACAAAATAGTCACCGTTTCGCCGGGTTCGCGGTTTTAACTGCTCCTGATATGATTTCGGTGCTAATTGAGCTTGGCTATTTATCCAATAAACAAGAAGAAAAATTGCTTAATAGCATAAGCTATAAACGCAGGGTGGCTGAAGGGCTGGTCAAAGCCATAGACGAATATTTTTCCAAAAATAAATCCGACTAATCAAATTTATGAACAAAACCTTTCGTGCTTTACTCACAGCTGGCATTTTTCTTATCATCATTCTTATAACTTTCGGATTTTTCTTATTTAAACGCTACAGCGAAAATTTACCTGATTACGAACAATTAAAAAATTACAATCCGATGGTCACCACCCGCCTCTATGCTGCGGACGGAAATTTGATCACCGAATTCTCCAAAGAAAAAAGAATTTTTGTTCCAATAAACACTATCCCCAAAAACCTGATAAATGCTTTTCTAGCCGCTGAAGACGCTCACTTTTATAAACATTCAGGTATCGACCCTTTAGCTATTTTTCGAACTTCTATTCAAAATTTTATCGGCGTTTTGAAGGGAGATCCCAATATGGGCGGGGCCTCAACCATCACTCAACAAGTAGTCAAAAATCTTTTATTATCACGTGAAAGAACCCTGCAACGCAAAATAAAAGAGGCCATTTTAGCTTTTCGCATGAGCGAGGCTTTTTCCAAAGACCAAATTTTAGAACTTTATTTAAATCAGATCTATCTTGGCTCTGGCGCCTATGGCGTGGCTGCTGCAGCTCAAGTTTATTTCAATAAATCCATTGATGATTTAACAATTGAAGAAGATGCACTACTCGCAACCCTCCCGAAAGCACCATCAAAGCTTGATCCGCGAAAAAATATGGAAAAGGCTAAGATACGCCGCGATTGGGTAATTAAGCGCATGGTTTATGAAGGATTTATCACCGAAAAAGAGGGTGAAGAGGCAATGGAAAAGCCAATAGTGCTTAAGGCAAAAGACATTGGTGAAATTTCCAAAGCTGATTTTTTTGCTGATTGCGTTAAAAAAGAATTAACCGAGCTTTATGGTTCGGATAGCGTGTTTGAAAATGGCATTGTAGTTAGCACCACTCTTGATTCCCATTTCCAAAAAATTGCTGCTCAGACTTTCGATGAAGGAATTGAAGAGTATGATCAAAAGCATGGCTATCGCGGCCCCCTCACCAAAATTGACCCTACTGGTAAATGGCAAGAAGAACTTAGAAAATTTGATCCCCAAAAAATTTATAAAGAGAGCTGGCGAAAAGCCGTGATTCTTTCTTTATCAGGTGACAACGCCGCAATTGGAATTGAAAATGGAGAACTTGGATCAATCAATTTTTCTTCAGTAAAATGGGCAAAAAAATATATTGATGTTGATAATAGAGGCCCTGCCCCGAAAAAAATCTCCGATGTTTTTGCCGTGGGTGATGTGATATTTGTAGAAAAAGCTGATAAGAGCGATAGTTATTTCCTACGCCAAGTTCCTGAAGTTAATGGCGGTTTCATCGCTATAGATCCACACACAGGAAGGGTTTTGGCTATGATGGGTGGTTATGTTGATGCACCGAATCAATTTAATCGTGCAACGCAGGCTTTCCGTCAGCCTGGCTCTACTATGAAAACTTTCGGTTATATAGCGGCTCTGGAAAACGGCATGACACCTGCAACCGTCATTATGGATGAAGAAATCGCTCTCAATCAGGGCGTTGGATTGCCACCTTATAAACCAATGAATTATTCCGGACAATTTTATGGGCCCACAACTTTACGAACCGGCCTTGAGCAATCCCGCAACGTTACCACTGTGCGGATGGCAGACCAAGTGGGCTTGGACAAAGTTGTTGAAGTGGTAAAAAAATTTGGAGTTAATGATAATCCACAAAAAATTTACTCTTTAGTTTTAGGCTCAACCGAAACAACGGTAATGCGTATTGCTACTGCTTATTCGATGATGGTTAATGGCGGCAAAAGAATTACACCGCTGATGATTGAAAAAATTCAGGACCGCAATGGTAAAACAATTTATCGACGCGATAAAAGAGAATGCCGTAATTGCGCCATTTCTAACTTGGAAGAATATGAAGAAAAAAATGTCCCAGAATTACCATTGCCTTACTTGGATGAAGCCAGAGAGCAAGTAACTGATTCCGCCACGGCTTACCAAATTACTTCATTGCTGCAAGGAGTAATTGAGCGTGGCACTGGTGCTAGAGCGCGCGCAGTTGGCAAAATTATTGGTGGCAAAACTGGTACTACTAACAATTCTTATGATTCTTGGTTTGTGGGCTTTTCACCTGATTTAGTAGCAGTGGTTTATGTTGGATTTGATTCACCAAAGTCGCTAGGAGCCGAAGAAACTGGCGCTTCCGTAGCATTGCCAATTTTTATTAATTTCATGAAAGAAGCCTTAAAAAATAAGCCTTCAACGCCATTTCGTATTCCTAACACTATTAAAGCAGTAAAAATTGACCGAACTACCGGCAAATCGCCTACTCCTGCAACGCCGCGGGAGAATATTGCTTTTGAATATTTTAAGTTAAATGACACAGTTGAAAGCGCCGACTCTACAAGCGAGGTAGATAGTGATAGGGATGGTAATGAATTTAATGATAAATCTTCTGATTCTGAACCTGTAGGAATTTATTAATGCTCAATCTAACCATTTCTCCTTATTTAGGAAAGATGGTTAGGCAATCTATTTTAGTAAGATCAGAACCTATCTATAGGATAGATCTTCCTTCCTCCCTCTCTCAGAAAAAGAATAAGGCGAGCAGTGCTGATTTAACAATTTAATTAACACACTTAACTATTTGATCCATTAATGTCCTTCTTACTTATTCTTACAATAATCATAATTTCTACCCGCTTTTTTATATCTCAAAATTCTTACGAAAAAATCCTCAGTTTTTATTTCATTTTTACTAACATCATTATCCTGATTTTACTGAACTCTATCGCCAATTTTGATGCCATTTTAGACATTATAATCATCTTGTTTTTGCTTAAATTGGTAGCGGTTTTGTTTCTACTTTTTAATCGAAAAAAAATATGAATCTTATTGCTTTATTTTTATCGCTTTCAGCAGCGTTTTTATTAATTGCATCGGCCATCGCTTTTTTAAAAGCAAAAGATGTTTTTACGATGACTCACGTCGTCATGATTGCTAATTGCTATTTGATTCCTCTGTTTTTGATCGGTATAGAAATTGATCGTTTTTCTCTTTTATCTTTTGCTAAAATTCTTGTTTTGATCGCCCTAAATTTGGTGGTTGTCAACCTGCTCTGTCATGCGATTCTGCGGCGTGCAATGATAAATAAAATAACCCCTGATGTAATAGGTGGCACTAAAGTTTGAAAGATAAGCTAAAAAACCACTAAACTATCTACACCGCTGCCAATTTTTCAATCAACCGCTTGAACCAGCTATTCTTACTCTCAAAACCATCTTTGATTTTTTCTTTCAAATAAAGGTTGCGCAAAAAGACTAACATACCAAGCGCGCAAGAGTGAGTGGGATTTAGAATTTCTGAAGTTACAGATTCAAGTTTGGAAGGATAACCGATACGCACATTTTTAGCAAAAATTTCCGATGCTAATTTATCGATGCCAACAATAGAAGTTACGCCACCAGTTAAAACAATATTACTCAATGTATAAAGCGGGACGCCAGTTTTTTCCAGAGTAGTTTTTACAGATTCAAAAATTTCTTCCAACCTTGATTGAATAATATCCCGAAGCTCTAATCGCGTAATGCGGATCATATTTGGGCCATCATTAGTATCAGAAAGTTTTAATTTAATCATTTCTCTTTCTTCAAGCGGGCTGATCAATAATGAGCCATTCAAATTTTTGATTTTTTCTGCCGTGTCGGTTGCAACATTTAGGATGGTCGAGATGTCTTTAGTAATGTGAAGGCCGCCAATCGGCGCGCTGCCTACATGCACTAATTTTCCTTCTAAAATAATACAAAAAGAAGTTGAGCTGCTGCCGATATCAATTAATAAAGTTCCTAAGTTCATTTCATTGTCAGAAAGACAAGAAAGGGCTGAAGCATGAGGCTCAACCACATAATTATTCACTGATAATTGGCATCTTTTTAAGCAATTTTCTATATTAAGAATCGTGGTTTGAGAAGTAGAAACAATATGAAATTTGGCATAAAGTTTTTTGCCAGACATATAGCGCGGATTGACTACGGGAGCGGAATCATCAATGCGATATTGCAATGGGATCAGATGTATTATTTCGCGGTTATTTTTCTTAAATTCGCTACGCACCTTAGCCGCTAGACTAGCAATATCAGATGGCTTCACCATATCAGAGGCAATTTTAGTGCTAACTTCTTTACGAGTTGAAATCACCTGATTGCCAGATATACCAATCAACAAACGATTAATGTTAAAACCAGCCATTCTTTCAGCTTCTGAAACAGCGTTAGTAATAGCCCTTTGCGCCAAGCGCATATCAGAAATAGCACTGGCCGAAATGCCTTTTGATTCTTTATGGCTATAGCCAAGAATTTGCACTTCGTCATTACTTATGGAGGCAATCAAGCACACCAGTTTTGACGAGCCCATATCAAGGCAAGCAACGATTTTTCCTTTTTTTAAATTTTTGGCCATAGTCTTTTAAAGACTGGTTTTAGTAGAAATTTTTATAAATTTTTTAACTCTTTCATCATCGAATCTTCATATTCAAGATAAACTTTATCGATGACGCGCAAATCTACCATTTTCAATCCAACGATTGAGCCAGGCATATTATAAATTTTTATCAAACGCTGCCAAGCGTCAGAAATATTGCTTTCAGAAAGCTTTATCAGCAAGCCATTTTCAAAACGTATGTCCCATCTGCGATTACCTACCCAGGTTGCAGAATAAACATTTGCGCTCAAGGCTGGGTCAATAACAAAAATATTAAAAAGTGACTTAGCATGAATATTAGCTCCTTTTCCTGAAACTATAACAAAATGCTTAAACTCTTCCAAATCTTCAAACGGAATGGTGTTACCCCCTTTATCAATAATATATTTTTTTCCCTCATTTTGCCAAATGGCAAAAGGCTCATATTCAACAATCGAAATATTTAAAATATTCGGCATAGTGCGCGTTATAACCACCTTGTTAATCCAAGGCAGGCCTGATTTCAGCTCATCAACCAGATTATGAATCAACGGTTGATAATCACTATTTCCGTTAAAAGTAGTTTGTCCCTTTGTTGAGTTGATTATGGCGATAATTTCTTCTTTTTTGATGCGCTTATTACCTTCGATATTGATTTGGCTGAATTCATGATTGTCAAGATCGAGATACTGAAAAAAATGAAAAGAAGCTTTTTGATACATTTTTTCCAAATAAGAGGGCTTAAAAAACTTTAGAGTAATGAAGGCTAGAATCAATGCCGTAAGCAAGGCTACCAACACTTTGATTAAAATAGGCAGAATAGTCTCATAAAAAAAAATCCGCGACTTACGCAAAAACCGGTTAGTAAGAAAAAAATCTCTAATGTTTTCCCGATTGATTTCCTTCATCCACAGCGAGCCGTTTTTATTAAATATTCACAAATTTCTTCAAAAGAAATCCCTACATATTTGGCAATTTTTGGCACTAGGGAAAGAGACGTAAACCCAGGATGGGTGTTACTTTCCAGCAAGTAAAATTCATTATCGCCACCATCTTTATTGTTTAAGATAAAATCCACTCTGCTTATCCCCCTACAGCCAACAACCTTGTGGCATCTTTCTGCTAAATCTAAAACTTCAGCATATTTTTCTGCCGAAATTTGGGCAGGCATAATATAATCAGTCATGCCGGCAGTATATTTACATTCATAATCGTAAAATAATTTGTGCGGCCTTACTTCAATTACACCCAGCGCTTTATTATCCATTACCGCCACCTGAATTTCTTGACCAGCCAAATATTTTTCGACAATAACCTCTTCGCCATATTTCCATTCATACTCAGAGAAATCGAATTTCATATTTGGCAAAATAACTTCCACCCCAACACTTGACCCTTCATTGATTGGTTTGATTACAAAGGGCTTACCAATAGCAAATAATTTTTCTTTATTTAGTGCCTCTTCTCCTTTTTTTAAAATTTCATAAGGCGGAGATTTTACGCCCACTGTAGTGCAAATTTTACGAGCAATCACTTTATCCATACAGATTGCAGAGGCAATAATCCCTGAATGAGTGTAAGGAATTTCAAGAATATCGCAAACTCCTTGGATCCTGCCATCTTCACCATATGTCCCGTGTAAAGCGTTAAAAACTATATCTGGCTTTGCTTCTTGTAATTGCTGAAAAATTTGTCTGGAAAAATCAATTTTTGTTACTTTATAGCCAAGCTTAGTAAGAGCTTCAAAAACCGCTTCTCCTGAGCGCAAAGAAACCTCGCGCTCTGAATTCCAGCCGCCCATTAAAACGGCGATATGTTTATTTTTCATTTTTTGTCTGACTGAGAAACGAGTTGTGAAAGTTCCTTGGCACGATTAGCATCTGAAACTAATGTTTTTCCGGCTTTGAGCTCTTCAATTACGTAGGCACAAAGATCTTCAAGGGGAACGCGATTTCTTTCTGCTATTTCAACTAGCTCACTAAATGATTCCATGATGTCAGGTGGAACAACGCCTCCTCTGGCTTGAGACAACCATTTACTTTGAAAATTAAGCGGATGCGAACCAGTGGCTGGAGAGCCAATGTAAAATGTCACAGGCACTTTCTGCCCCCCAAAATCACAGGTCGCGTCAAATTTTTTAACCATTTTTTAAAAAAATACTATGAAGGAACTATTCTCGAAATTGCTTTTTCCATAGATCAAATCATCACCAATTGCAATTTCGCCTTGATTAAAAGATAAATTTTTTACTTTTCCACCCATAAGTTCCACAAGCGCCTGGCCGGCTGCCGTGTCCCATTCCATCGTGCGGCGAAAATGCAAATAAAGATTGGAATTTCCCTCCATCAAATGAAGAAATTTTATCGAGGAAGAAATTCTTTCAACGGAAAAATTATGTACAAAATCAGGCCGAATTTTTCTTACAAAATCCAGCACATCTTTATCTTTACTACGCGGGCTAGTAACTATTCGCAATTGCGTGTTATCAAACTGAGGCTTATTTAGGATTTTCTCCTCACCACTGCTTAAATTGCGCAAAATAATTTGATCTAAATGGTTAGAAAAAATCATTTTTCCACCTGAAAAAAGCGGCGCAGAAATTATACCAAAAATAGGCTTATTGTTTTTTACTAGTGCCAAATTTACTGAAAATTCCACATCACTTGCAATGAAGCCAGAAGTACCGTCAATTGGATCGATCAGAAAAAAAACTTCATTTGAAATATCCCGCAAATCTCCTTCTTCGCAAATCACCGGAATTTGGGAAAATTTTTCAGATAATTTTTCGCGTAAAAATTTACTTACTGCAATATCCGCAGAAGTAACTTTTGTTTTATCTGATTTGGTTTTTATTTCAAAATCCTTCGCTACAAAGGCTTTGCTGGCGATGTTAGCGGCCTCATCGATCCAGGAAATAATTTCAGTAATTTGTAATTGAGAAAAGAAAGACGACATTAATTTATTTTATTTCTTTATATTCTCGCGCCAATTCTGCGTAGTTATCGGCCGAAACTTTGATATAATCTTTTTCTGCTTGAGTCATATCGCGAAAATATCTTGCCGGATTTCCCGTCCAGATTTGCCCACTTTTTATAACTTTGCCCGGAGTAAGCACAGCGCCAGCTGCCAACATTCCATACTGCTCAACCCTTGCTAGATCCATAATAATCGAACCCATACCAATAAAAGCGTTATCTTCTATTATGCAGGCATGAACTATAGCATTATGGCCAATAGTTACCCCACTTCCAATCAATACTGGAGCGCCTTTGTCGCCAGTTTTATTTTGCGCATGATTGGGGCGTGTACCATGTAAAACACAATTATCTTGGATGTTAGTATTGTCGCCAATAACGATTTCCGTTACATCTCCGCGCAAAACACAACCATACCACACTCCACTATTTTTGCCAATTTTCACATCACCAGAAATTATAGCCGTATGGGCAACAAAGGCTGAAGAATCAATGGTTGGCAAAATATTGCGATAAGGGAAAATATTTTTCATAGATGATCCTCAATTTTGTTAATTACAGAGCTTGCCCAAGCGAAGCTATGAGTTGCGAGCGGAGATCACTAATGTGCCCCCAGTCTGACGAAACATATAAAAACGCATGTTAGGTCAATCTTTCAAATTCCTTAATCGCAAAGCGATCAGTCATACCCGCGATATAATCAGAAACAAAGCCGGCCAAAATTTTTTCATCTAAGAATTTCGATCCAATTTCAAAGGGCAAATTATTTGGGTTTTTCATGTAAAAATCGAACAAACTACTGATAATTTTTTTTGCATCTTCTGTCATGCGATTAACAGTGGGATGGCGATACATATTATCCATGAGGAAATGCTTCAGTGCTTGATGTGTTGCCTCCATAGTTTCAGAAAAATTTACCAGAAATTTTTTGGCATTTCTTACATCTTTTTCAGTGGCGATTTTATTTTCAGAAAGATTTTTTCTTGTCTGTTCAACTACGTCGATAACCATAGCTAAAGTCAAGCGTTTCTTAGCTTCACCAACCAGCAT
>CAZCWN010000011.1:12114-29937 GCA_964502375.1 uncultured Rhizobium sp.
TATAGTAATATTGTTTGTATTTGGATTGTTCTTTTTTATATTTGGATATTTTGCCAAGATTTCTTGATAAATTTTTCCTACTAAAGGCAAGCTAAAAAGATCTTCTACCGTGAACACCTCAGCACGTAAACCATCTTCAATATCATGATTATTATAAGCGATATCATCAGAAATAGCCGAGATTTGGGCCTCAATTGAAGGAAAATTTTCTAACTCCAAATCATACTTTTGATTATATTCGGCAATATATCCATCGACCTTAGACACATCAGTAATAGGGCCATTATGTTTTACTACCCCTTCTAGCATTTCCCACGAAAGATTTAAACCTTCAAATTCGATAAAGCGCGTTTCTAATTTTGTAATAATTTTGAGCGTATGCGCATTATGCGAAAAGCCGCCAAAGTCTTTCATCTTTTCATCCAAAATATCTTCACCGGCATGGCCAAAAGGCGTGTGCCCAAGGTCATGAGCAAGTGAAACAATTTCAGCCAAATCTTTATTGACCATCAAAGCACCGGAAATCCACCGCGCAATTTGCGCCACTTCCAGCGAATGGGTTAGGCGCGTGCGATAATGATCGCCCTCATGATTGACGAATACTTGAGTTTTATATTGCAAACGCCGGAAGGCAGAAGCATTGATAATACGATCGCGATCACGGCCAAAAACCGAGCGGTATTTTGAATCATCATAGCTTTCATCATAAAGCCGGCCGCGCGACTTTTCTTCATTAACTGCAAATCGAGCTAATTCAAAAGTAATCACGAAATAACTCCTAGTTTTTTTCCAACGCTTATAAAAGCAGAAATGGCGCGGTTCAAATGTTTTTTCTCATGAGCTGCAGAAATTTGCACCCGAATTCTTGCTTCATTTTTTGGCACCACTGGAAAGGAAAAAGCAATCACATAAATATCCTCTTCTTCAATCATCATTTTAGCAAATTTACTAGCTAGAACTGCGTCACCAAGCATTACTGGCACCACAGGATGAATTGCATTTTTATCGCGCAAGTTAAAACCTGTTTCGAGCATTTTTTCACGAAAATAAGCAGTATTGTCAGCAAGTTTGGTAATTAAACTTTTCGATTTTTTAATCATTTCCAAAAGCTCTATCCCAACAGCTGCAACCATCGGCAAGATATTGTTGGAAAAAAGATATGGGCGAGCTTTGTTGCGCAATTTTTCAATAATTTCTTTTTTAGAGGCGATGAAGCCGCCACCTGAGCCACCTAAAGCTTTTCCCAAAGTTGAAGTTAAAATATCCACCCTGCCCTCAACGCCACATAATTCAAGCGTTCCGCGGCCATTTGCGCCGATAAAACCTGTGGCATGTGAATCATCCACTAAAACTAGCGAATCATATTTTTCTGCCAAATCACAAATTTCTTTAAGTTTAGCAATGTCGCCATCCATAGAAAATACGCCATCGGTAACGATAAGTCGATTTTTCTGAGCCTGCGCCAATTTTAATTTTTCTTCCAAATCTACCATATCATCGAATTTATAAAAATAACGCACAGCCTTGGAAAGCCTGATGCCATCAATCAAACTGGCATGATTTAAATCAGCAGAAATTATTGCATCGTTTTGATCAAACAAAGCCGCGAAGACGCCGCCATTGGCTGCAAAACATGATGAAAAAGTTATAACATCTTCAAAATTAAGAAATTCAGCGAGGCTTCGTTCGAATTTTTTATGTAAGTCAAAAGTGCCGCAGATGAAGCGTACAGAGGCTGTTCCAAGGCCATAATCATCAAGCGATTTTTTAGCAATTTCAATCAAGCTGTGATTATTAGCGAGACCAAGATAATTATTGGCGCAAAAATTCAAAACATGCTTTTTTGTGCCTTGATGGAAAATTTCAATCTCGGCTGATTGCGGAGTAATGATTTCATATTCAGACTTATATAGGCCTGTCTCTCTAAGTTCGGTAAGTTCGGCTTTGATGTCATTTAAAAATTGTTCTTTGATCATATTGTTAAAAATTGATTAGCATTTGCTGCGACAGGATTTAAAACTCCGGATGGCCAATTGACAAGTCACAACTTGCAATAATTTAAAAATCTAAACCTGATTTCAAATATGCAAGAATTCCGCCTTATCGAAAAAATTTTTAAACCTTTAACCAATCAAAATAAAGCTGCACAAGGCTTAGCTGATGACGCAGCGAGAATTGCCTTAAAAAAAGATGAAGAATTGGTGATAAGTAAAGATATTTTTGTCGAAAACGTACATTTTTTATTTCCTGATGGAGGATTTAAAATCGCTGCAAAACTTTTAAGGGCCAATCTCTCAGACCTTGCCGCATCTGGCGCCAAGCCACGCTATTATATGCTAGGCTTTTCTAAAAATGACCGAACTGAT
This sequence comes from uncultured Rhizobium sp., assembly GCA_964502375.1. Taxonomy (GTDB): domain Bacteria; phylum Pseudomonadota; class Alphaproteobacteria; order Rickettsiales; family UBA1997; genus UBA2645. Next base: position 14,481 of record CAZCWN010000011.1, read on the forward strand.
GAAAAATTTTTAAAAGAATTTGTAGCCGGATTAAAGTCAGTCCAAGATGAATTTGGCCTTGATTTGATTGGTGGTGATACAATTTTTTCTGAACAACTTTTTTTCTCTATTACAATTTTTGGCACCATAAAAAAGGGGAAAGCTCTGTGCAGAAATCACGCGCAGAATGATGATTTAATTTTTGTTTCAGGCACAATTGGTGATGCTTTTTTAGGGTTAACAAGTTTACAGAAAAAAATTTCCACTGATAAAACCGCGCAGGCCTTACAGAGCCAGCACTTCTTGCCAACTCCACGCATAAAATTATCTCAAGCATTATTGGCAAAAAATTTATCAAAATGTGCGATTGATGTCTCGGACGGCTTGCTTGCTGACTTAAATCATATTTCTACAGAATCAAAATTAGATGCCGAAATTTATCTGGAAGAAATCCCCTTCTCACAACCAGCTCGTGATTTTTTAGATAAAAACCCTGAAATTAAAAAACTCGATTTATTAAGTGGTGGCGATGATTATGAACTTATTTTCACCGCTAAAAATAAAGATCGCGAAAAAATATTTTCTCTTGGGAAAAAATTAAAATTAAATTTAAGCTGCATTGGAAAAATGAAAAAACCCGCTCATAAAAACCCAGCAATTTCTCTCTTCGATAAAGAAAATAAAAAAATAAAAATCACAAAATTCGGCTATGAACATTGAGAAATTTTTTAAAAAAAATTCTGCGGAGAAAAAAGAAGAAAAATATACTAGCCCCTATAGACGCGGCAGCGCAGCTATGATCGATATTTGGCTGGTTTTATTTTTGCGCGTTTTGGTTATGCAATTTTTAGGAATGATTTGGCTGAATCAGGCCATAGTTAATTTTATGCAAGAATTCCAAAATCATTTCGGCACTGATACTATAAAAAACACCCCTGAGCATATTAATTTTATCATCAGCAATAAGATTTTTTATTATGCCTTGGCCTTCTATGCTATCGTGATTTTAGTTGGTGCCTTTTATCATGCTTATCTAAATTCTTCCAGCTGGCGCGCCACATTAGGTAAACGCTTAATGAAAATTATGATTGTTAAAGAAGATGAGTCCCCAATCAGCTTAAATCGTGGTTTAGCACATTACTTTTTATCAGTTCTGCCTTTTGCCTTTATCCTTTATTTGGTGAGCTATCAACTAAAAACTGGTCTAACTTTTTTTGAAACAGTTACCGCCTCTGGCACAAATTTATTTCTCGGAATAATGTTTGTGGCTTGGATTCAAGTTCATCTTTTTACCAAGAAAAAAACCACTGCTTATGATTTGATTTGCGACACCGTTTTAGTAAACGGAAAAACTGGTGCCAAATTCCCTTGGAGCAAGCACTAATAAGATTTTATAATAAATTAATTTTAAAATGATCAACATCTCCCAAAAAACAATTAATAGCAAAATCAGTTGTAACAGCGTTGCTTTACATAGCGGCGTTAATGTCTCGATGACCTTACTTCCCGCCCCATGCAATAGCGGAATTATATTTAAGCGAACTGACTTTGAGGGAGAAAAAGGGGTCATTGCTGCTAACTATAAAAATGTTAGCGGAACCACACTGGGTACAGTTTTATCTAATGAATTCGGCGCAAAAGTTTCTACAATTGAGCATTTAATGGCAGCAATTTGGGGTTGTGGAATTGATAATCTTTTAATTGAACTTGATGGGCCAGAAGTGCCTATAATGGATGGCAGCTCTGAGCCATTTGTTTTTTTGATCGAATGCGCTGGAATCAACGTACAAGAGCAACCACGCCGCATTATTGAAGTGATGAAAAAAGTTCGTGTTGAAGATGGCGATAAATTTATTGAAGTTGAACCATCGAAAGAATTTTCCGTCGATCTAAATATTGATTTTAAACATAAGCAACTTCAGGAACAAAAATTTAACTATCACACCACTTTTAATTCCTTCAAAAACGATCTCTGCCGCGCTCGCACTTTTGCTTTCAAACACGAAATCGAGCAAATCCACAAAATGGGCTTGGCCAAAGGGGGCTCGCTTGATAACGCCATTGTGATTGACGAAGAAGGCATTGTGAATGAGGGAGGCCTGCGTTATATTAACGAATTCGCTCGCCATAAAACGCTTGATTTTGTGGGCGATATTTACCTAGCCGGCCGTTATGTTTTAGGGCACTTCACCGCATTTAAGCCAGGGCATGGGCTTAATAATAAACTGCTCCATAAATTAATGGCCGATGAAACGGCATGGCGCTTGGTTTAGAGCTATTTCTATCTTAGAGCCACTTGATTCGCGCCAAACAATGTGAATAAGAACTATTATCTTTCACTGCGGTTTTTCAAATAGTTCTCATCCAAAACTTCTCTGCAAATCTCTTCATTTAGGAGTAATTTTTCCTATTCTCGTTCAGATTTGGTGGTTTGGCTAACTAGCGCATTCATGGCAAATCAATAATTTCACTTTCTAATTACAGGGTAAACGTAAGAGCTTATTTAGGAATCTTTCGCGTAATATTATAACACTTCCGCAACAGATTTTGGCCCTTCTATTGTCTAGGAGAAACCAATTAAAACCGGCTCAAATTTTTTTAATCTGTTCAAACCTCAAACTTCAGCTCTTCCCCTTTCGCACTAATCTTCACTTTTTGCCCATCATGAATTTCACCGCGCAGAATTTTTTCTGCTAAAACATTCTCAATATCACGCTGAATAACACGTTTGAGCGGGCGGGCGCCGTAAGAAGAATCATAGCCTTTGGCAGCTAGATAATTTTTGGCCGATTCAGCAAGTTCAAGTTTGATATTTCTGGTCAATAATCTTTTAACAAGACGCGCAAATTGTACCTCAACAATGCTGCTCATATGTTCGCGCGACAATTTGTTGAAAATAACAATTTCATCCAAACGGTTCAAAAATTCTGGACGGAAATGTTGGCGCACAACTTCCATAACGCTCTCGAATTTTTTCTGTTCAATTTCGGCCTTTTTTTCTTCGCTTTCATCTTCCAAATCTTCATCACTTTTCATTAAAAATTGCGAACCCAGATTGGAGGTTAAAATTATGATCGTGTTAGTAAAATTAACCACATGGCCTTGGCTGTCGGTCAAGCGGCCATCGTCTAAAACTTGCAACAAAATATTGAAAACATCATGGTGCGCTTTTTCCACTTCATCAAACAAAATCACTTGATAAGGACGACGACGTACGCTTTCAGTTAAAACGCCTCCTTGCTCATAGCCCACATAGCCTGGAGGAGCGCCAATCAAGCGTGCAACTGAGTGCTTCTCCATGAATTCACTCATATCGATACGAAGCATCGCGCTCTCATCATCAAAAATAAATTCAGCCAACGCCTTCGAAACTTCTGTCTTACCAACGCCTGTTGGGCCTAAAAATAAAAATGAACCAATTGGGCGATTAGCATCCTGCAAACCAGCACGCGATCTACGCACTGCATTGGAAATGGCGGTTAAAGCGTGATCTTGCCCCACCACCCGTTGGCGCAATAAATCTTCCATTTTCAGCAATTTTTCTTTTTCACCTGACAAAATTTTATCCAATGGAATGCCGGTAACTTTTGAGATGATGGCTGCAATATCATCCTCAGAGACCGATTCACGCACCATGCTATGCGACACTGATGATTCAAGGCTAGTTAGCTCTTTTTGTAATTCCGGAATTTTACCATAAGTAATTTCCCCCGCCTTGGCTAAATTGCCCTCGCGCTGTGCTTTTTCTAGTTCAAATTTGGCTTGATCAATTTTACTTTTTAATTCATTAATTTTGCCACGCTTCATTTTTTCGGCTTGCCATAACGATGTCATCTCCAATGATTTTTTTTCTAAAATCGTTAGCTCAGAATTCAGTTTTTTCAGACGCTCTTTAGAAGCTTGATCTTCCTCTTTTTTCAGGGCTTCAGCTTCAATTTTTAATTGGATTATTTTGCGATCAGTTTCATCTAATTCCGTAGGCTTGGAATCAACTTCAATCTTCAAAGAACTAGCTGCCTCATCAATTAAATCGATAGCTTTATCAGGCAAAAAGCGATCAGTAATATAGCGGTCAGATAGCGTGGCGGCTGCAACGAGAGCTGAATCTTTAATTTTAATTCCGTGGTGAACTTCATATTTTTCTTTGATACCGCGCAAAATTGAAATTGTATCGGCCACAGAGGGTTCATTAGTGTAGACGGGTTGGAAACGGCGCGCCAATGCAGCATCTTTTTCAATATAAAGGCGATATTCATCCAAAGTAGTAGCGCCAATACAGTGAAGCGTACCGCGCGCTAAGGCTGGTTTTAGCAAGTTCGAAGCATCCATTGCTCCTTCAGTTTTTCCTGCCCCAACCAGCAAATGCAATTCATCAATAAAGAGAATAATATTTTCATTATTTTCAACTTCACTCAAGACTGCCTTTAAACGCTCTTCAAACTCGCCGCGAAATTTTGCCCCTGCTATTAAAGCGCCCATGTCAAGAGCCATTAATCTTTTGTCCTTAAGGCTCTCTGGCACGTCACCTTTGATTATTCTTTGCGCCAAGCCTTCAACAATTGCGGTTTTACCCACGCCTGGTTGACCAATCAAAACTGGATTATTCTTAGTGCGCCGAGATAGAACCTGCATGGCCCGGCGAATTTCATCATCACGACCGATAACAGGGTCAATTTTTCCTTCGTGAGCCCGTTTGGTTAAATCTTGAGCATATTTTTCCAATGCTTGGTAAGTACTTTCAGCCGAAGCAGAGCTTGCTTTTTTACCAGCACGAATTTTTTGAATTGCTGCTCGAAGGGCTGAAACAGTGACTCCGGCAAGTTTCAATGCTTTGGCCGCTTCATTCTTTTCATCTTCCAGAATTGCCTGTAGAAGGCGCTCTACTGTAACAAATTGATCAGAATTTTGATCTGCTAATTTTTCTGCTAAAATAAAAACGCGCGCAATTTCTTGCGATAGAGAAATTGCTCCAGCTCCACTGCCCTCAACTCTTGGGATTGCCTGCACAATTCTTTGGCTTTCTGCTTTTAAAATTTCGTTATTACCATCACAAAAATTGACTAGCTTTTGTACTAATCCGTCAGGATCAGAAATCATTGCTGCTAACAGATGTTCCGGCAGAAATTTTTGATTGCCTTGCCCCAATGCCAATGTTTGGGTGTTTTGAAGAAGAGACTGTGTTTTTTCGGTGTAGCGTTCGAGATTCATATATGACAGGAATTATTAAAATGCCGATTTATTGGTAGCGATCGAGCAGGCCTCCTCAGATGTGAGCCCTATCCTTTACTGAACTAAAGACTTAATATTCGGCTCAATTTCTTCAACCGTCTTAATAAAAAAATCTCTTTCAAATAGGCCAGGATGAGGAATTGTAAGCTTGTGATCAATGTGAATTTTTAAATTTTCAATCGCCAAAATATCAATATCAATTTCGCGTGGTGCCCATTTCTGACGCTCTTGACGACCAAGCTTTTTTTCAATTTCTTTAACAATTTCTAAAATTTTTTGGGGCGAGAATTTTTCTAAATTAATATCCGCAGAAAAAGCGATATTAAAAAATTCAATATCCCATTCTGGCGGCGAATTGGGTAGAAGCATCGCCGGATTTTTAAAAATTTTTGATCTTCTGCAATTGGTTAAAGAGAGCTCGTTCTCTAGCCTTATAACGGCCTCATCCAAATAAAAATTGCGATCTCCTAGATTTGAGCCGAGACCAAAAATTATACGTTTTTTTTGCACTTTAATTAATCTTTTATTCCGATTCCTGCTCCAATTTTAGCTAAATCAGCGTCTACCATCATTTTAACTAATTGTTTAAAGTTAACTTTTGGCTTCCAGCCCAATTTTTTACGAGCTTTAGAGGCATCACCAATCAACAAATCAACTTCGGCTGGACGAAAATATTTTTCACTGATTTCAACATATTTTTTCCAATCCAAGCCCACATAACCAAAGGCTTCGTCCAAAAATTGTGACACAGAATAAGTTTCGCCGGTGGCTATAACATAATCATCTGGCTCATCTTGTTGAAGCATCAACCACATTGCTTCCACATAATCGCCAGCAAAGCCCCAGTCACGCTTGGCCTCGAGGTTTCCCAGATAAAGCTTATCAGCTTTCTTGGCCATAATATCTGCAAGCCCACGCGTAATTTTTCTAGTGACAAAAGTCTCACCACGCCTTGGCGACTCGTGATTAAAGAGAATTCCGCTGCAAGCAAAAATTCCGTAACTTTCGCGATAATTTACTGTTAGCCAATGTGAGTAAACTTTAGCACAGGCACAAGGGCTGCGCGGATAGAAAGGTGTAGTTTCTTTTTGAGGAATTTCTTGGACTTTTCCAAACATTTCACTTGAAGAAGCTTGGTAAAATTTAGTTTTAATGCGTGTGTCTTTTATAGCGTCCAAAACTCTGCATGTGCCGGTAGCATCAATATCGGTTGTGTATTCAGGAATATCAAAACTAACTTTTACATGGCTTTGTGCGGCCAAATTATAAACTTCATCTGGCACAATTTTTTCAAGCAAGCGCGATATATTTGAAGCATCGGATAAATCCCCATAGTGCAAAAAAAGCTTTACCCCATAAATTTCTGGATCGTTATAAAGATGATCAATACGCCCAGTATTAAAGCTGCTCGAGCGCCTTATTATTCCGTGAACTTCATAACCTTTACTTAATAAAAGTTCAGTCAAATAGGATCCATCCTGGCCCGTTATACCGGTGATTAGTGCTTTTTTCTTCATTAATTTGTTGTTTTATTAAATTTTTTTTTAGCCTTTGCGCTTTTTATTGCAAACATATGCGCAATTTTGAGATATTTTTTTTGTTGTAAAGATGAAACCAATTTTTAAATTCCACCGGCATCCACTCCTCATAAAATATTTTTTTACCAGAATGACCGCAAATAAAGATTCCTCGCGTCGCCCTACTTCGCCCCATATTCAAATTTACGAATGGAATGTTTTTTCTTTTTCTTCCATTTTGCATCGCGCAACTGGCATTGTAATTTATTTTTCTATAGTGGCGATTGCTTGGTATATAGCTTATTATACCTACCAAACCAATATCGGTGCTCCTTCTGAAAGTTGTGATTGCCTAACAAAAAAAATCTTAAATGTTATTTTTATCCTAGCCATTATCGGGCTTACTTTTTCCCTTTATTACCACTTCTGCAATGGCATACGCCATTTATTCTGGGACATTGGTAAAGGCTTTAGTAAAGAGGTTGCTCGCACTAACGGATATCTTGTCATAGCTTTGGCTGTAATTTTTACCGCTTTAACTATCGGTGCTGCTATATATCTTAAATTTTTCTAAATTATGGACAAACTCAAAATCGCCTCTTCCACTAAAACTGGCGCTCATCACTGGTTAATGCAAAGAATTTCAGCAGTCGGCTTGATTCCATTAATTATATGGCTGGTACTTTCTCTAATTGCCATTGCCCAAGATCCCGAAGGCTATTTGCCGGTTTTTTTTGCTTATCCTTTTAACGCTGTGATGGGAATCTTATTGGTTACCACTTCGCTCTATCACGGTTCTTTGGGAATGCGCGTAATAATCGAAGATTATGTTTCTAATAAAACTAAAATGCACTTTTATATCATGCTGGTGCATTTTATTTCGATTGCAACCGCAGTTGTTGCTGTAATTTCAATCATCCGCCTACATCTGGTTGGATAATTTTTTTAAATAATGTCAGAAAAAAAACTTGGAAATTATTCTATAATTGATCACGAATTTGATGTCGTAGTTGTAGGCGCCGGCGGGGCTGGACTGCGCGCAACTTTTGGCATGGCTCAAAAAGGCTTATCAACTGCCTGTGTTACAAAAGTTTTTCCAACCCGCTCACACACTGTTGCAGCACAAGGTGGTATCTCTGCAGCCCTAGGAAATATGGGTGAAGATGATTGGCGCTGGCATATGTTTGACACCGTAAAAGGTTCTGACTGGCTTGGCGATCAGGATGCTATCGAATATATGTGCCGAGAAGCGCCAAATGCTATAATTGAGCTTGAACATTATGGTGTGCCATTTTCGCGCACTTCTGAAGGAAAAATTTATCAGCGCCCTTTTGGTGGAATGACTACGCGCTATGGTGAAGGCGAACCAGCCCAAAGAACTTGCGCAGCCGCAGATAGAACTGGTCATGCCATTTTGCATACTCTTTATCAACAGGCAGTTCGTCATAATGCTAAATTTTTTATCGAATATTTTACGCTCGATTTAATAATGGAAAATGGCATTTGTCGCGGCATTACTGCTATTTCTTTGGTTGATGGAACTTTACACCGTTTTAAAGCACAAATGGTTGTTCTTGCTACTGGGGGTTATGGTCGCGCTTATTTTTCTGCCACTTCTGCTCATACTTGTACAGGAGACGGAAATGCTATGGTGCTTCGCGCCGGCCTACCTTTGCAAGATATGGAATTTGTTCAATTTCACCCAACAGGAATTTATGGTTCAGGCTGCTTAATTACTGAAGGCGCTCGCGGAGAAGGTGGTTATTTGGTTAACTCAGAAGGCGAAAGATTTATGGAACGCTACGCTCCACACGCCAAAGATCTAGCAAGTCGTGACGTGGTTTCACGCGCTATGACCATGGAAATCATGGCTGGTCGTGGAGTGGGACCAAGAAAAGATCATATTTATCTACATTTAAACCACCTCGATCCAAAAATTTTACATGAAAGACTCCCAGGTATTTCTGAAAGTGCCAAAGTCTTTGCTGGTGTTGATGTTACAAAAGAGCCGATTCCAGTTCTGCCAACTGTTCACTACAATATGGGCGGCATCCCAACCAATTATAAAGCCGAAGTATTAACAGTAAAAAATGGAAAAACTGAAGTTGTTCCAGGCTTAATGGCAATTGGTGAAACGGCTTGCGTTTCCGTGCATGGTGCTAACCGTCTTGGCTCCAACTCTTTGCTTGACTTAGTAGTATTCGGCCGCGCTGCTGCAATTCGTGCTGCTGAAATTATCAATCCAAATTCTCTTCAAAAAGAGCTCGAGCCAAATGCTGGTGAAGAGTCAATCGCGCGTTTCGATAAAATTAGAAATGCTGATGGAAAATTGCCAACCGCTAAAATCAGGCTAGAGATGCAATATTGCATGCAGCGCCATGCCGCCGTTTTCAGAACTGAAGAAGTTTTAACTGAAGGTGTCCAAAAAATGCGGGAAGTCTTTAATAGTTTCTCTGATTTAAAAATCTCTGATCGGGGATTAATTTGGAACAGCGATTTAATTGAAGCACTTGAACTTGATAACCTTAAATCTCAAGCTTTGGTCACAATTCAATCAGCTCTAAATCGTAAAGAAAGTCGTGGTGCTCATGCTCGCGATGACTTTAAAGAACGCGATGATGAAAATTGGATGAAGCATTCAATAATGTGGTGCGATCAAAATGCCAATATCAAAACTGATTATCGCGATGTGGTATTAAAGTCTATGACTAACGACGTCCAGGCCTTTCCTCCTAAGAAGAGAGTTTATTAATCTCCACGCTTAAAATTATTTTAGCAATTTGGAAGAAAGGTTGAGCCAATTTATTAGAGCGGCCAGCTATAATAATATTTTTATGAATAGATTAATCATAATTCTTACAACTTTATTAAGCTTTTTAATTTGCAAAGCTGGACTTTCTTCAGAGCAAAAAGTTTTACTAGAAACTGATTCCAGCTGGGAGGGGAAAACTATTTCTTTATCTAAAAGAAAAATTGAAACAGTCTCTGTGCTTATCACCCTTAGCCCCGGTGAAGCCCTTCCCTTTCATTGCCACCCATTACCCACATTGGCTTATGTAGTTTCAGGTGAGTTAGAGATTGAAAAAATGGATGGAAAGAAATTTCCTATAAAAAAAGGCGAATCATTTTTAGAAGTAGTAAACACCTGGCACCGCGGCCACAACCTCTCAAAAACAAAACCTGTAGAATTACTCGTTTTCTATATTGGCTCAAAAAATCATGAAGACACTTTAATTCTTTATGATGAAATGAACAAAAATAAGTGCAGTAGCTAAAAATAATTAAATTCCAAAATTATGGCAGAAATCAGACTCCCAAAAAATTCTCAAATCGATAAAAAGGCGGGCAGAGTTTTTAAGGCGAAAGAAGGCGCTAAAAATGTGCGCGTTTTTGAAATTTATCGTTACGATCCAGAAGATCTTGAGAGAACTAACCCTTACATTGACCGCTTTGAAATTGATATGGATGAGTGCGGCCCGATGGTATTAGACGCATTAATTAAAATAAAATCTGAACATGATAGCAGTTTAACCTTTCGTAGATCATGCCGCGAAGGAATTTGTGGTTCCTGTTCTATGAATATTGATGGCAGCAATACTCTTGCTTGCACTAAGGCGATATCAGATTGTAAAGATGAGGTCAAAATCTATCCACTTCCACATTTACCAGTGATTAAAGATTTGGTTCCAGATCTAACTAATTTTTATGAACAATATAAATCCATTAAACCGTGGTTACAGGCCTCAGAAATAGATAATCCAAATCGCGAAAGGCTACAATCACCGGAAGATCGCGCAAAATTAGATGGGCTTTATGAGTGTATTTTGTGTGCTTGTTGTTCCACTTCTTGCCCAAGCTATTGGTGGAATGGTGATAAATATTTAGGCCCAGCTGCTTTATTGCAGGCTCAAAGGTGGATTGCTGACTCACGCGACCAAGCAACTTACGAAAGGCTTGATGCTCTGGAAGATCCATTCAAACTTTATCGTTGCCACACCATCATGAATTGCACCAGTGTTTGTCCAAAAGGATTAAATCCGGCCAAAGCAATTGGGTCAATAAAGCAAGCAATCGCTGCTAGAAAAGCTTAAATGCGAGTAGCACTAGTCAGTTAAATAATCATAAAAGATGAAAATTCTCTTCTTTGGTTGTGGCAAAATGGGCTCAATTCTGGTTGAGAATTTATTGTCGCAAGGCAGTGCTACAGCTACTCAGATTACTATCATAAAAAAGTCGGAAAAAAATAAAATTCCCGGCTTAAATTATATTAAAGACCTTTCTTCTCTCCCCAGAAATTATCAAGCTGATTTAGTTTTTCTTGCTATAAAACCACAGGGTTCAAAAGAAATTTTAAGCAGCTTTGCTAATTCAAGAATTTTTCATAAAAAAACCATTTTCGTTTCGATTTTAGCTGGAAAAAAAGTTGAATTTTTTGAACAGATTTTCGGCCAATCTGCCCTAATAATTCGCTCAATGCCTAACCTGCCAATTAAATATCAACAAGGTGTCTTTTTATATTTCCCAAACAAAAACGTAAAAAATTCTGAAATAAAAAAATTAGAAAAAATTTTTGATAAATTTGGAATGTCCTTCAGATTAAAAGACGAAAAATTATTCGATGCGGCAACGGCAATTTTTGGTTCCGGCCCGGCTTACATTTTTTTATTACAAGAAATCTTAGCGGATATTGCCAAAGATTGTGGAATCAAACAAACCACTGCTGAAAAACTAGTAAAAAAGTTATTTTTAGGCAGTGCTTTGATGTCAGAATTTTCTGAAAAAAAATTTTCCCAATTAAGAGACTCAGTAACCAGCAAAAAAGGCACCACTGAGGCTGGGATTAATATTTTACAAAAAAATTCTGCTCTAAAAAATCTTTGCGAAAAAACCATTAACGCAGCAATTAAAAGGTCAAAAGAACTCTCATACAATGACTGTTGAAATTTACACTGATGGCGCCTGTCTTGGCAATCCTGGGCGCGGCGGATGGGCTGCTATTTTGCTTTATAAAAAACATCAAAAAATAATTAGTGGTGCTGAACGCGAGAGCACCAACAATCGTATGGAATTAACTGCAGTTATCGAGGCCCTGAAGCTTCTAAAAAAACCAGCGGAAATTATTATTTATACTGACAGCAAATATGTCATGGAAGGCATCACAAAATGGATTCTGGGATGGAAAAAAAATGGCTGGAAAACGGCAGATAAAAAGCCAATAAAAAATCTTAATCTATGGCGAGATTTAGAGGCAGAGGTTTCTAAACATAAAATCACATGGCAATGGGTGCGAGGCCATAGTGGAAATCACTTTAATGAAATAGTTGATAAAGTAGCTAAAGAAGCGGCGGAAAGTAATTAAAAATAGATTATAGAAACCGACTCTGCATAAAGCTTAGCTCTTGCTTTGTAGTTCCCTATAGATTCTACCCCTAGAAGAAAATTAGCACTTCATCAAATTATCCTATGAATTTGTATGTTTCCGCTTTCTAAGCGGACTTTTCTTATAGCTATAAGAAAAATAGACTACTAAGCCAAGTATGCCCCAAATAGCAAATGGCTTACCTGTGAAGCCAAGTAGTGAATAAATCAGATAGACACAACCTGCAATTGCCATTGGTGCCACTATGAAAACCGCTGGGCATCTGAATGGCCTTTCCAATTCTGGCTTGGTTATACGAAGGATCATAACCCCAATTGCCACAACAGCAAAGGCGAACAAGGTGCCAAGGCTTGCCATATGACCCATAGTTTGAATCGGAGTAAACCCAGATATTGCCGCAATTGCCACTGAAACTATAGAACAGCTGACATAAGGCGTTCCGAATTTTGGATGTAATTTGCTGAATGCGTTAGGAATCAAACGATCGCGCGACATGACAAAAAATATACGCGATTGGCCATACATCAAAACCAATAAAACCGCTACCATACCACTTACAGCACCTGTTGCTACGATTGCCGAGCCAAGATTATTTCCATTCAGCCGCAATGCATGTGCCAAAGGTTCGGCATTCCCTAATTCAGTATATTTAGTTATGCCAGTAAGCGCCAATGCAACCGAGATATAAAGCAGACTGCAGATAAGCAGGCCACCAATAATTCCGATTGGTAGATTACGATTTGGGTTTTTGGTTTCCTCGGCAGCTGTTGCTACGGCATCAAAACCAAGATAAGCAAAGAAAATAGTTGCTGCGCCTGCTGCTACGCCGCCCCAGCCAAATGGCATAAAATCCACATAATTTTCCATTTTAATGTAAGGGGCAGCTATGAGCAAAAAGAGAAAAATTACCCCTAATTTTATGCCCACTAAAATTCGGTTAACTATTACACTTTCCTTAGTTCCACGCGTTAGTAAGATTCCAACGAATAAGGCAATCATAACGGCTGGAAGATTAATTAGCCCCCCATGTGCCGGAACTTTTGATAAATATGCAGGAAAAGTAATGCCTCCATCTCTTAAAATTCCTACAAAATATCCTGACCAACCAGCAGCAACAGTTGAGGCGCCAACTGTATATTCCAGAATTAAGCCCCAAGCAACTAACCATGCCATGAACTCACCCAGAACAACATAAGTATAAGTATAGGCACTGCCTGCAACAGGAACCATGGCCGCAAGCTCAGTATAAGCAAGGCCGGCAAATATACACACCAAGCCAGCAAAGAAATAAGAAAGCGAAATAGCTGGGCCAGCATGCTCAGCGGCAGCAATTCCAGTTAAAACAAAAATTCCCGTACCAATTGTGCAACCAACGCCAAGTAAAATTAAATCAATCGCTCCCAAAGTCTTTTTTAGGGAGGTCTTTTTCGCCCCTTCAATTATGCTTTCTATACTTTTTATTCTAAAACGTGATTTCATTTTTTCTTGAGTTTGTTATAAAAAATAGACTCTATTAAGCAATTTTCAAAAATCTATTCAGTCGCAAGCAAAGCCTCTTCCGCAGTTTCCTTAGAAATAATACCATTAAGTAACAATTCATTGATTGAATCTTTCATCAAACACATGCCACTCTTTTTACTTAGTTCAATAATTGAATTAATTTGCGGAATTTTGTCTTCGCGAATCAAGTTCCGAATTGAAGCATTGGCGATCATAACCTCATAAGCCGCGCATCTTCCACCGCCTTCTTTTTTTAAGAGACGTTGTGAAACTACAGCTTTAATTGAGGTAGAAAGCATACTCCGCACCACCGGTTTATCTTCCGATGGAAATACATCTATGATTCGATTGATAGTTTGAGAAGAAGAACTTGTGTGTAAAGTGCCAAAAACCAAATGGCCGGTTTCAGCAGCAGTTAGGGCTAAATGGATTGTCTCAATATCACGCATTTCACCCACTAAAATAACATCTGGGTCTTGGCGCAGAGCACTTTTTAGAGCTGTGGCAAAAGACAAGGTGTTACTACCAACCTCCCGTTGGTCAACGAGAGATTTTTTATTCTTATGCACAAATTCTACCGGATCTTCGATAGTAATAATGTGATGGGCATGAACAGAATTAATTTGATCAATTAAAGCCGCCAAAGTGGTGGATTTCCCGCTGCCCGTTGGGCCTACAACTAGAACCAACCCCTTTTGATAATCAGCAAATGAGCGAACAATTTGTGGAGTGTGTAAAGCGCTTAAGCTTTTTACTTCGAGAGGAATTTCACGAAAAGTAGCAGCAGGACCATTGATAGTGTGAAAAGCATTAACCCGAAAACGCAAAATCTTCCCTACTTCAATCGAAAAATCTAATTCCAACCTTTCTTTAAAAACTTTCTTCTGCTGATCACTCATTATAGAATAAATCATCTCGAAAACTTGATCTGCGGTGAGGGGCGCCAGGTTTGCAATCTGTATCATATCACCATCAATGCGCAACATAGGAATAGCGCCTGTAGAAATATGAACGTCAGAGCAGCCTTGTTTCTTGGCGTAGGTTAGAATTTTTTCAATCACAGAAGGAAACTAATTTAGGGAGTTAATTTGATATAAGTATAAATCGTCATGCTGAGCTTACCTTCACATGACTAAAATTTTACTTAAATTTTATGCTTTTTATTGACTCCATCCTTTTGCGAACTTGGTCAACCGGGATGGACTGATTAGAATCAGAAAAATTTTTTACGACATCTGAATATATCTCAAGGGCTTTTTCATATTGGTTTGTTTTATCGTAAATTATCGCCAAATTATATTTGTATTCCACATTATCAGGATCAAGGAGAACAGCTTTTCTAAGCAAATTAATTGCCTGGTCATAATTTTTTAATCTATCATAAGCAACAGCTGCTTGCGCCAGAATGTAAGGAGATTTTGGGTTTTGAGTTGTAAGGCGCGAAAGCAAATAAACCGCATCTTTTGGTGATTCGTCCACTAAAATCGCTAGCAAATTGCCCACTATTTCTTCCTGATTAGCCGGATTATTTTTTAATAATTTGTAATAAATATTTTTAGCCTGGCGGAGCTGTCCGATTTTTTGGTAAACGACGGCCAAAGAAAATTTGCAGTAATTATTATCTGGCTCAACCGCCAACACTTGTTTATAAAGCTCGATTGCAACTTCATATTGGCCTATGAGAGCCGTATTGTAAGCCAATTTTTCTTTTTCTCGCGAATCAAAATTTTTTAACTTCGGATCAATAGAAATAATTCCCAAATTATTGCGTTTTTCTTCTCCACTCAAATCATTCGTGCTTGTGGACCTAACAATAGAAATATCGTTTTTTCGTGATTTTTTATTTTTATAA
>CAZCWN010000012.1:0-14934 GCA_964502375.1 uncultured Rhizobium sp.
AATAGAGATCATAATTCAGTTAAATAAAATTACAACTCGTGACGACAGTATCTAAGTATTTTAAAGAATTTTATCGTTTGTTCTAGGTTAAGCTTTTTTTTCATGATCAGATTTATTTTTTTAATGCTTCTAAGACAAAAGCTGCCATTGCCAGCGTGAGGCAAAAATTCTGTCTCTTTTCCTGTGTAGTCAAAATTTTTAAACCAGGGTGCACCGATAAAATCAAAGCCCTTGTCACACCAATATTGGAGTTCATCACGAAAGACATAAGCATCGGTTTGATAAATCAACATAAATTCATAATTGGAAAATTTTTTGTAAAATTCTGGGTTAAGCATCAGCAAATTATATGATTTGGTGCTTACAAAATAATCATTGGCAAACCTTTTTAGTCGGATTCTTTGGTGAATATTTTTATATTCATCAAGCCAAGTTTCATCGAAAGATTCTGGGCAAATTACAAATATATCATAGTCGCGAAACACTGACAGTCCTTGCTTCAACGACGCTTTTTCTCTTTCGTCAGAAATTTTTTTATATAAAGGAATGACGATACAAATTCTTTCTTTTTGCATTTTTTGTTGTGAGATGTTTTGGCGATTATTCTTTGGTATGCGATTATGTGGACCCAGTCTTCACGACGGGGTCCATATATACGCAAAAAATAATTCCAATATTTTTGTTTGTCCCAAACACAAGCCCTAAAACCTAATCCCCCAATCATGAATTTCAATTTTACAACCACCGACTTTGCCGATCTAAAAATTATCACGCCAAAACTTTTTAAAGATGATCGCGGGTTTTTTTATGAAACCTATAAAAAAACCGATTTTATCGCCGGCGGAATCCATGATGATTTTTCGCAGGACAATCAATCTTATTCGCGCCATGGCGTGATTCGCGGCCTTCATTTTCAAAAGAGAGAAAAACAACAAGCCAAATTGGTGCGCTGCATTAAAGGTGAAATTTATGATGTAGCGGTTGATTTAAGAAAATCTTCCGCAACCTTTGGTAGAGTTTTTGGTATTAATCTTTCGCAGGAAAATCGCCTGATGCTTTATATCCCGCAAGGCTTCGCTCATGGTTTTTCAGTTTTATCGACAGAGGCTGAAATTGTTTACAAAGTTTCTGGCGAATATGATCAAAAATATGAATCAGGAATTAGATGGAATGACCATGATTTGGGAATTAATTGGCAAGTGCAAAACCCAATTATTTCAGCGAAAGACCAAGCTTTGCCCTTCTTTAAAGAATTAAAATTTTAATGAAAAAGACCATATTATTAATTGGCGCTGATGGAATGTTTGGCAAGAACGTAGCAGATATTTTTGTGGCAGATGGCTATAAAGTTATCAAAGCAACGCGCTCAGATTTTGATATAACAAATTCTGATGAAGTTGAAAAATTTTTTGCTCAAAGAAAATGCGATTTTGTAATACACACCGCTGCTTATACCAAAGTTGATGAGGCTGAAAATCATAAAGAATTAGCTTTTTTAGTTAATGCCAAAGGAGCTGAGAATGTAGCAATTGCAAGCGCTAAAAGGGCAATTCCGATTTTTTATATTAGCACTGATTATGTTTTCGATGGTGAAAAAAATGCGCTATATTTGCCAAGTGATAAAACTAATCCAATCAATGTTTATGGGGCTTCAAAGCTTTTAGGGGAAAAAAATGTGTGTAGAGAAAATCCAAAATTTTATATAGTAAGAACAAGCTGGCTGTATGGACTAGGGGGAAAAAATTTTGTTGATACGATGATTGATATTTCTCGAAAACAAAATTTTGTCAAAGTGATTAATGACCAATTTGGTTGCCCAACTTGGACCCAAGATTTAGCCTATGGAATCAAGACTCTAATCGAAAATAGAATGCCTTATGGGGTATATCACATTTGCGGAAGTGGAATTACAAGTTGGTATGAATTTGCTAAAAAAATTTTCAATATTTTGAAAATTAATATCGATGTTATACCGGTAAAAACAGAGGAATTTCCAAGAACTGCCAAAAGGCCAAAATTTTCTGCAATGAATAATGGCGGGTTTTGCGGTGATTGGGAAGATTCATTGCGCGCTTATCTAAGGAACAGGGGGCTAGCTTGATTCAATTTTTACATCTCTCCTTGGGGCGGGAATTTTAATACCATGCTCTTTAAATTTTTTCCAAATAGCTATGATAGTATCGCTTTGTGGGCCCAGTTTGCCTGCGGTGATATCACTTACCCAAAAATAAAGTGTAAATTTAACACTATATTCATCCAGCTCTGTAATGAAACAATCAGCATCTGGATAGCTCACGCAACGTGGATGTTCTTTAGCACAATTAATCATAATTTCTCTAACCTGTTCTAGGTTTGAATCATAATCCACTCCCACTTTAATTTCAATTCGGCTGCGGTTATTAGAGTAGGTTAAGTTAGCAACTTTGTTAATAATTAGTTCTTCATTTGGAACTAGGATTTCTCTGCCATCCCAACCTTCAATTAAAGTATAACGGCTGCTAAAATGTCTTACAGCGCCAACTATTTTCCCATTCTCTAATTCAATAATATCGCCGAGTTCTACCGATTTTTCGAATAGTAAAATTATACCGCTGATGAAATTCGAAGCAATTTTTTGCAGACCGAACCCGATACCAACACCAATTGCGCCACCCATAATTGCAAGGGTTTCCAGTCCAACTCCAAGAGTCTTAAGTAAAACTATCCCAGCGATTAAATAGATTGAAATATCAATAAATTTAGCAATGAGGTTTCTAGTTCCCGATTCAATCTTCTTATTGTTTTCAATATAGAATCTGGTTTTTTGGCTGAGGAGAGAGGAAGCCCAAAATACTACCAGCAGAACGATAAAAGATTTGATTACCAAATAAACCGAGATCCGTACTTGGCCGATGGTGAAGTCATAATCGTCGAGATAAGTAATTACAGGGCCCAATAGGTTAAAAATATCAAGCAGTAAGGTAGGAACCAAGAAAAATCCGGCAGCATTAGTAATAAAATTATTGCTGGAAGCAATGCGTAAGAAACGTAAAAACAAAAAGACTAAAAGGAGTTTTATAACAGAGGAAAAAATTTCAGTTTCCTCAAAGAACCAGCCATAGAAAAATAGGCCTAAGGTAAGGAAAATTACTGCAATTAGAGGGTAAAATAAGGATACAATATATTTAGTGATAAGGCGATTCAGCTTAGGATTTTTTTTAAGAGTTACCGAAAGAACTTTTGGTAAGACAAATTTTTTACCCAATAAATAAAATACATAAGCAATAGCGAAGCAGCCTATTAATAGCAGTGATTGCAGATAAACTCCTTTTCCAAATGTAAGGGAGCTTTTGATTAGTTCAGAAAAATGGCTGAGATTTATTGCAGTCATAGGCACCTGTTTTCAAAGTTATTTTGGATTCAGGTTTGGCACTCATTAATGCTTACGTAATGTTACACCGTATGGTGTTTGGCCTAACCCTACCTACTCTAAACCAAGTAACTTAAAACTATTCTCCTTGTCCAGAAGTATAGCCTACTTTACTATCGAATAAATAAAGGCCTTCATATTTAACAAAGTCAATTTCTTTGTCGTTAAGTAAAGAAAGCATTTCAAGAATGTCTTGATGGGAAATTGTTTTTGAACTGTCAATGATTTCATTGCTTGATTTCCCAGTAATTCCTTTGCCTATAAATCGCAAAACTGTCAAGCCTTTTGAATAATTTGGCATCATATGTTTATCAGATAAAGGCCACAGCAGCAAGCCTTTAGCGCTGATCATTTTTATTTCCAATTTTTCGCTCTCCATTTTTTTGAGTAAATCGAGAAGGGCCTCAAATTCATTTTGCCAATCAATAAATAAATCAAATCCAATAAGAGATTTAATGGAACTTTGATTATTAAAGACAAGTGCAGCTTTATTTAAATTTATTTCCTGATGGTTTTTACCAAAATTAGCCGTGGGTAGCTGAGTTGGTTTTTGACCTAAACTAGCAATCACGGCAGCAGTAAATTCTTTAGTTCCAACTTTCTTTTTACTGGTTTTTTCATTATAAATATCAGCGGTGTGAATGCCATCTTCTATGGTTTTATAAAGAGCATTCCTAATTTTGGCGGCCACCTCATTTTGGCCAATATGGACAAGCATCATTACCGCAGCATTAAGCAAGCCAGTAGGATTAGCAATGTCTTTCTCGGCAATGTCTGGAGCAGAACCATGAATTGCTTCAAACATGGCATAGTCTTTTCCAATATTGGCTGAACCGGCTAAGCCAACTGAACCAGAAATTTCGGCGGCCACATCAGAAATTATATCGCCATAAAGATTCATCGTAACTATAACATCAAAAATTTCTGGCTTGGCGGCAAGGCGCGCTGTTCCTATATCTATGATATAATGATCAGTGGTAATTTGAGGATATTCCTTAGCAATTTCATCGAAAGTTTTATGAAAAAGACCATCTGTCATTTTCATAATATTATCTTTGGAAAAACAGCTAACTTTTTTGCGTGAATTGGCTACAGCATATTCAAAAGCATAGCGAATAATTTTTTCACAACCTTCACGAGTTACTAGTTTTAAGCATTCATAGGTTTGATCAGTTTGGCGATATTCAATTCCGGCATAAAGATCTTCTTCATTTTCTCGAATAACCACCACATCCATGCCAGGAAATTTTGTGGCAATAAAAGGATGAAAAGAGGCTACTGGACGGACGTTAGCAAATAATCCAAGCCTTTTCCTCATAGTAACATTGAGGCTTTTATAGCCGCCGCCTTGTGGGGTGGTTATTGGCGCTTTAAGTAAAACGCGACTGTTGTTTAGATCTTCCCAAGCAGAGGGCATAAGACCTGAATTAAAGCCTTTTTCATAAATTTTTTTACCAACTTCGATAATACTAAATTTTAAATCAGCCTGGGCTTCGCGCAAAATTTCCAGTGTGCTTTCCATAATTTCTGGGCCAATGCCGTCTCCATAAGCAACAGTGATGGTTTTTGTCATTTTATAAATTGATTTTGGTTGAGGGTTAAATAGGCTTCAAAGCCTATCACACCACAGCTGGTTTTGCAATTAGAAATTCAATAAAATTTATTCTCATGCTAAGGTTTGACCTGCTCGAATTGCAAAAAAATATCGAAGAAAGACGGCTAATAATGGCAAAAAAAATAGAAAACTTTTTGCTGCAAAAACTTTTTTTGGTCAGAAATTTTTTGAATAAAATTATTTTTGCTAAGTCCTGCGCTTTTTTTGGTTGTTTTTTTATAATTGCTTTGAGCCTTTTGCTTCAATCAACTCGCGATTTAGGGCCTGTTTCTGCTGCCTATATAGAGATCACTCAAAAAATGCTGCGCGGTGGGAAATATTATTATAATTTTTTTGAAAATAGTTCACCTTTATCTCTTCTTATCACTTCAATTCCGGTTTTAGCGGCTAAGTTTTTTAATATTAGCCCACTAATTGCTCTGCAGATTTTTGTTAATTTAATTGGAATTTTTTCAGTTTTTTTTGCTTATAAAATCCTCTCAGATTCAGAGTTAGTAAGAAACCGTGCTATTATTAATTTACTAACTTTAGCATTTTGCTGTGGATTTTTTTTGCGGGTTTTTACGCTGCAATTCAATGAATTAGGCACAAAAACCAGTTATTTTTTGGCCTTAGCTTTTCCTTATATTTACTATCATTTACGTGCATTTTCGAGTTTAAAAAAAACTTATCAGATTTTGCTTGGGGCCATGGCAGCCTTTATTATCTGCCTCAAGCTGCATTACGGAATTTTAGTTATCATTTTTGAAATTGAAAAATTGCTAAAAAATAGATCTCTAAAATCTGGATTTTGCTTAAGAAATTATGTTACTTTTACTTTGTTGATTTTTTATACGCTGCTTTTGTTTACCTGTTTTTCATCCTACATACAGGTAATTCCAGAACATTTTCAACTTTATTCTAAAGTTAAATATTCTCCTATCCCTCTTTTTATAAGAGAGGATATTTTTCCAATCTTTCTGCTGGCTTTTTTATGTCGATTTTTGTTTACAAAAAATAACTTCTTATTTTCGCTTCTACTTGTTGCGCTTGCTGCTGGCCTGATTTTGATTACAGAAATGGCCATCTCTTATGATGAAAGAGTTATTTTTTATTCTCTTACTTTGCCTTTTTTATTTTCGACAATTTTTTTGGTTGCAAAGGGTGATTATGTGGATTGGAAAAGGGATGGGATTTTGTTGTTGATGATATTGATCTTACCACAATTTGCCCAGCAAGAATTTTTTGCTATAGCCTTTGATATCATGGCTTTCTGGTGGATGTTCATTTTAGTTTTATCAAAAAAATGGCAGAAAATTTTGGCAAAAAAAGCGCAGATTAATGACATTTTTATGAATGAATTTTTTTTGCCACGCAGCTTTATTTCTTGGTTTTATTTTTTGTTGCTTTTCGGGGTTAGCTTAATTGTTTCGCTATCTAATAATTACGAGGTGGCTTGGATATTTTTTGCCGTAATTTTTGTGTTAATGCTAAATTTTTATCAAAAACTGCATGAAATATTTTTGTCAGAGAAAAAAATATCTAGATTACCTGCAGGCGCTATATTTCTGGTTCTATCTTATATTATAGGATTACACTTGGCATCCATATCAAATGTTTTTGGTTTCCATTTGAAATTACTCAAATCGCCAAACTATGTTAATGATCAGATGGCAAAAATAATCAAAAATTATGCCGAAGAAAATGAAGAAATAGTGGTGATTTCAAGCACAACATTTGGCGCCTATCCCACCATAAATTATCTTAAAAAAGAAAACCCTTTACCTGCTTTTAATTTCTCTTCTTTTTATGAATCAACTGAAAATGCAGGTAATCTTTCTGAGGCGCAAAGATATTTATTTTCCAGGCTTAAGCAGCAATTAAAAAATAAAAATAACAAGTTGGTTTTTATCGAAAGAAAAGGAATAGAGCGCAATTATTCTTGTGAGATTTCTTTCCTGGAAAAATATTTTTATGACGCAGAATTTAAGAAAATATTTTTGCAAAATTACATTTTTTTAAACCGCATAATTGAAGCAAGCCCTGCCGAAAAGAAGATAAATTTTTTTAATGATAATATTGAGATAGACCATTCCAGCCCAACCAAAATCATTGAACGCGATGTTGAAGTTTATATCAGAAAATAAAGTAAAATCTATAATTGCTAGCGAAAATTTTTTGTTTCTTTCTTGCTCCATAATTTTTTTGTTTAGCATTTTTTTGCGCTCTACTATCGACATTGGGTCAGATACTGGAGTTTATATAAATTTAGCAAAAAAAATCAGTAAAGGTGGGCGATATTATTACGATTTTTTTGAAAGCAATTTTCCGCTCTCATTTTACTTCTACCTCCTAGAATACTATACCACGAAGACTCTTCACCTTAATCCAATAATCTTATCAGAAATTACCATTAATTTGCTTGCTTTAGCTTCAATTTTCTGGTCAACAAAAATTTTACAAATAAGCACAATTTCTGAAAATAAAGCGCATTATAATCTAATTATTTTTAGCTATTTTTTAGGTTTCTTTCTGCGTCCGAATGCTTTGCAAATTGGAGAATTTGGCACAAAAACTAGCCTGCTTTTAATTCTGCTTTACCCCTACATTTCATTTTCTTTTGCCAGAAAAAATCCTTTTAGCAAAAAAGAATTAATATATCGTGGAAGCCTCATGGGCCTCATACCATGCCTTAAGCCGCATTATTTAGTTTTAATTATTTTCGTCGAGGCTTACAAATTTTTTCAGCAAAAAAAAATTCGATTTTTTTTAGAGCTAGACAAATTAATCATGCTATTAATTGGCGCTCTTTATTTATTTTTAATGTTAAAATTTACGCCGGAATTTTTTGAATTTATCGTGCCTATGTGGCCAAAAATTTATCCGGCTTATGATGACCCAAAAGTTTTCTTCAATAATTCTTTACGTCATCTAGCTGCTAGAATTGGTGTTTTTATTTTTATATTTTTAATTTTTTCTCGTCTCAAATTTGAGTATAATGATAAGATTTTAGCACTTTTTTTTGCTGCAGCCTCGGTGCTCTTAGTCCTAGAAAGCATTGCTAGTGTTGATCAAATAGTAATTTTTTATGCAATTGTCACAATTTGTTTTTCTAAGTTCTTATATGCTCTTTTTTCCTCAGGAAAATTTTTAATTTCTGAAAATAAATTTGTTATTTGCTGTTTAATTTTTTTACCACTTTTTGATTTAGAAATTTTTCCTGCTGCAATTTTTGGTCTTGGCGGGGTTATTAACGCTTGGTGGGTTATTGCTCTCATTTATCCCTTTTTTCTTGCCAAAAAAAATCATCAAAATTTTTTCGGGCGTAAAAAAATTTCGGTATTTATTTTTGTTTACTTGCTGTTGGCTTCTTGTGCTTTTCTAATTCTTAGGAATATTGGTGGTTGGGCTTATATTGCCTTTAATTTATTGGTTTTATTTGCAATTTTACTTTTTTTTGAGAGAAAAATTTACAGCAAAATTTCTGCTAATTTCTCACCATTCTTTGTATTCGTTGTCATAGCTTCTTTTTCCTGCCTTTTTTACTCTTATTTTACATCAATAGTTGAAGTTTTCCGTCGCAATCATCACTTCACTACACCAAGTAAGCTTACTGACGCTATGGCTTATTACACAAAAACTTATGCACCACAAAAAGAGGATACAATAATGGTAGTGTCCATCTGGATTGCACACAAATTTCCCCTTATTAATTACTTACAAAAAGAAAATTATCAAAAATTCCACATTGCTGCAACTCAGGCAGATAGAGGGAAAGCCGGAAGTACAAGGATATTTTCAACCAAAGACAAAGATACAATTTTTACTCTTTCTTATTTGCTAGAGGATGTCAAAACACAGTTAAAAAATCCGAGAACGAAAGTTATTTTTTTAAATAATAGCCCGGAGATTATTATTAAGGGAACCAATTGTTTAATTAGTACGCTAGAATATTATTTTTTAGATCCAGAATTTAAAAAAATATTTTTGCAGAATTTTCGATTTGAAAATCATTTGATTATAACTGAAAAAATTGTGCCCACGAAAAAGGTAAGATTCATTACTGGAGAGGAGCCTAGTATTTTTGATAAAGTTGGACCGAGCACAAAACGAGTTCTATATGATTTCGAGGTTTATGTGAGAAAAGATGAAAAAAATTAGAACATTTTTTAAAAATAAGTTTTTGAGTGCTGCTGCTGGGGCTTTGTGTGCCTTGGCTTTTGCGCCTATTAACTTTTTTCCATTAGCAATAATTTCTTTGTCGGTTTTTTATTTTTTGCTCGAGGAAGAGAATAAAAATTTAAGAGTTTTTTTCTGCGGTTTTGGTTTTGGTTTTGGTTATTTCTTGATTGGAAATTATTGGATAGCAATTTCACTTTTGGTTGATGCTAAATTTTTCTGGCTGATCCCATTTGCTCTTACCCTTATTCCCGCCGCTCTAGCCCTTTATCCAGCCATGTTTGCGGTAAGTTACAAATTTTTTATCAAGAAATTTTCTTTTCATACTACTTATCAGAAGATCATTATTTTTGCGCTGGCTTGGCTGCTTTTTGAAATTTTGCGCTCCAATCTTTTTACTGGATTTCCCTGGAATTTGCTTGGTTATATTTGGATGTTTAACTTGCCTTCGAGCCAGTCAGCAAGCTTGTTCGGGATTTATGGGTTAAGTTTTTTTGCTGTTTTTGTTTGTCTCTTTCCGGTTTTATTTCTACAAAAATTTCACAAAAAATTGCCGTCAGAAATTGCCGTTGGCGACAAAATTATGGCTGTTTTAATCGTTATTTTTGTAGTGATAAATTTTTCTTACGGAATGTGGCGCATTGATGATAAAAAAATTATCACCGATTCTGGAACCTTGCTACGCTTGGTTCAAGGCAATATCAAACAAAATATAAAATGGGCGCCGGTCCAGAAATATCAGAATTTCTTAAAACATGTTCAATTAACAAAATCGCGCGATTTAAGTCCTATAAAAGCTGTGATTTGGTCGGAAACTTCTGTGCCTTATGTTATTGATGATAGCCCGGAATTGCTCTACAACCTGCTTCAGGCAACACCTCAGGATGGTAATTTAATTACGGGCGCCTTACGTGTTCTTTATGAAAAAAATAAAAAAGAAAATTTGGCTGATATCTGGAACAGCATTTTTCTTCTTGATGAAAAAGGAGTAACCAGCGCTTACGATAAACATCATTTGGTGCCATTTGGGGAATATGTTCCATTGCAAAAATTTTTCCCTTTTATAGAAAAAATTACTGACGGAGCAGTTGGTTTTAGTGAAGGGAAAGGGCCACAAACATTACATACTAAAGCTTTCTCTTTCAGTCCGCTGGTTTGTTATGAGGCAATTTTTTCTGATGAAACTGTTGATAAAAAATCGCGCCCTGATCTTTTAGTTAATCTAACCAATGATGCTTGGTTTGGTGTTAGCTCAGGCCCTTATCAACATTTCAACATGGCCAGAATGCGTTCAATTGAATATGGAATTGCCATGGCACGTGTTGCTAACACAGGGGTTACAGCCTTTGTTGATCCATTCGGGCGGGTGGTAAAAAAAATTGGTTTAAATCAGTCAGGGATAATTGATGTTGCCTTGATCAAACCTCTTGAGCCAACTGTTTATGCTCGCTATGGCAACGCAGTTTTATCTGCTATTGTCGCACTGTTAGTTTTATTTTTATTCTTAATAACAATCACCAATAAACTATTCTCTAAGAAAAATGTTGCTCGATAAAATAACTCCAATTGATCTTCATCTCGCAAAAAAATTGCGCCAATTTCGTTTGTCTTATGGAATGTCGCAAGACAAGCTGGGAGAGCTTATAGGGGTAACATTTCAACAAATTCAGAAATATGAGAAAGCCAAAAATCGCATCAGCGCCAGCCGGCTTTTTGAGATAGCACAAATTTTAGAAAGGCCAATTGCTGACTTTTTTTCCGACCTCACATCTGATCGCAGCTATTATAATTATGACTTTAAAAGCGAGAAAAATCAAAAAAGAGAAGTAGAGGAATTTGAAAAAGAAGCGCTGCCTTTAATTCGTGCTTTCAGAGAAATAGAGTGTCCTCAAGCCAGAAAACATCTGATCGCTTTGGCTAGTTCAATTTCTGCTCCAAAGAAAAAAAAAGTGAAGCACGGCTATTCTTGAATTTTTCCAACTTATTTAAGTTACACTTCGCCAAATAACCAACCTACAATGAAAAACTCGCTCACCCATTTACCAAAATCTAAGCAAGAAGAGTTACAAAAATTAGTTTCTGTAATCCGTAAAAATTGTGATGATGTGGAAAAAGTAATTCTTTATGGATCATACGCCCGCGGTGATTATAAAGAAGAGAAAGATTTGAAGCCGGATAGAAAATCCGGGCATGTTTCCGATTATGATATTTTAATTGTAACTGCAAAAAAAGAGCTCGCCCTTGATGCCAATCTTTGGCATAAAATTTCTGATGAATGCAAAAAATTAAATTTAAGCGCCAGCCCACGACTGATCACTCATGATATTGATGCCCTAAATATAAAGCTCGCCAAAGGGCAATATTTCTTTACAGATATTAAAAAAGAAGGGATCGCCCTTTACGATTCAGGCAAATTTGAACTTTCTTCAGAAGGAAAATTAAGCGCAAAAGAGAAGCAAAGAATCGCTCAAGATCATTATGATGAGTGGTATGTGAGTTCTGAAAGATTTTATAGATATTTCAAAGTTGCAAATGAGGAAGATGATTACAAAAGAGCAGCATTTTTTCTTCATCAATCTGCCGAATCTGCTTACAAATGCGTTTTATTGGTGTTCTCTAACTATGTTTCAGGTGATCATTTTTTAGAGTTTCTTGGGGCTGAAGCTGAAAAATACAGTGCTCTTATGAAAGATATTTTTGCCCGAATCAGTAAGGAAGATGAAGAGCGCTTCAAGCTGCTAGAATATGCTTATATTGGCGGCCGCTATGATCCTCATTATCGTATCTCAAAGGAAGATTTAGAAACTCTAGCCAAAAATGTGCAAAAACTTTTAGAGCTAACGAAAAAGATTTGTGAGGAAAAAATTCAAAGTTTTGTTGTCTAAGAACAAAATTTGTTAAGCAAAGGGATACGC
This sequence comes from uncultured Rhizobium sp., assembly GCA_964502375.1. Lineage (GTDB taxonomy): Bacteria > Pseudomonadota > Alphaproteobacteria > Rickettsiales > UBA1997 > UBA2645. The sequence continues at coordinate 12,098 of CAZCWN010000012.1, forward strand.
AAAGGGGTCTTTTAATTAAGGGCGCTGAGGAAGATTATAGGACGGTAAAATAAGCTTAAATGCCGCTTTAGATTCTAACTGGAATATCTTGCCCTGCCAAAAATTCTTTGGCCTGTTTGATCGAATATTCTTTGAAATGAAAAATGGAAGCGGCGAGGGCAGCGGAAGCGCCAGCTTTTAGTCCTTCGGCTAGGTGTTGTAAAGTTCCTACTCCGCCTGAGGCAATAATGGGCACGGAAACTTTTTTACTAATTTCCGTGATCAATTCTAAATCATAACCACTCTTGGTTCCGTCACGATCCATTGAAGTTAAAAGAATTTCGCCAGCGCCTAGTTTTTCTGCTTCCACAGCCCATTTTACTGCATCATGGCCGGTTGGTTTTTTCCCTCCATGGGTAAAAACTTCATACTTTCCTTGTTCATTTTTTTTAGCATCGATAGCAACAACAACGCATTGCGAGCCAAATTTCTTAGCGGCTTCGGAAATGAGCTGGGGATTTTTTATTGCCGCGCTATTGATTGAAACTTTGTCAGCGCCACATTTGAGCAATCTAGAAAAATCTTCTAATTCTTTGATTCCGCCGCCCACTGTGAAAGGAATAAAACAAACTTGCGCAACTTTTTTCACCATATCAAGCATGATGCCGCGATCTTCTTGCGAGGCAGAAATATCAAGGAAGCACAGCTCATCGGCGCCTTGTTCATAATAAAATTTTGCTTGCTGGATTGGGTCACCGGCATCGGCTAAATTCTCAAAATTTACACCTTTAACAACGCGGCCTTGTTTAACATCTAAACAAGGGATTATACGAGATTTCAGCATGGCTCTATATCATCCTTTTTAAAATATCATTTTCTGGTCTATCAAAATAATGATGTTTTATTGCAGCTAAAACATGAACCACCACTAAAGCCAGCAAAGTGAAGGCTAGAATTTCATGCGCTTCAGAAAAAAACTTTCCTCTTTCTGGATTGGCGGCAATTATACGCGGCATTTCAATAGTAAAAAATTTTACAGGAAAACCGAAGGAGTTAGACATTAAATAGCCAGAAAGTGGAACTAAAATCATCAAAATATAAAGGCCAAAATGCCCAACCTTTGCCAAAATAATTTCCCATTGTGGTAAAGAAGCAGGTAAGGGGGGCGGGCTTTTAAGCAAGCGGTTAGTCAGGCGGACTAAAACTAAAATCAAAACCATTACCCCAACTGATTTATGTAAACTGTAAATTGTAAGACGGCTTGGTGAATCTTTTGGTAGAAAATCAACCATGTAAATTCCAACGCCAAGAAGGGTAATAATTAATACGGCCATAAGCCAGTGTAAGACGCGAGCCTGGATGGAATATTTCATAGTTATCGAGTTTTGTTTAAAGAAACTTTGTTAGCCTCTCTCCATAATTTGTTTGTTCTTTTTATTTTAGAAGAGAGCAACGTAAGAGATAGCAAAGCTTTAATTTAAGATCTTTTATTTCTATTCGAAGAAAAAATTTTTGGCCTTTTCCTTTTGAGAAGGAATTTCTGGCATCGAATTAATAAAAGTTACTTTATTGATAAATAGCCTTACAGAGATCGTTTCTGCTCAACAATTTCATAACATTCAACGACATCTTTTTCTTTAATGTCTTCGTAGTTTTCGAAAGAAATACCGCATTCAAAGCCGCTTTTTACCTCTTTGACGTCTTCTTTAAAGCGTCTGAGAGTTTTTAAAACGCCGTCATGAATAACGACATTATCGCGCAGTAATCTAGCGCGGGCATTACGTTTTATTAGACCGTCGATCACGAAAGAACCGGCTATTTTACCGGCACCAGAAACTTTGAAGATCTGCCTAATTTCTGCCTGTCCTAAATATTCTTCATTTTTGGTTGGAGCAAGCATGCCAGAAAGCAATAATTTCAACTCATCCACCAAATTATAAATTATCGAATAATAGCGAATATCGATGTTTTTTAAACGGGCCATTTCTTTGGCAGAAGCATTGGCTCTTACATTAAATCCAATAATGATTGCATTTGAAACCGCTGCTAAATTCACATCACTTTCAGAAATTCCGCCAGTTGCCATATGCACAACTTTTATCGCAACTTCTTCATTATTTATTTTGGTTATACTGCCATTAATCGCCTCGGCTGAACCGTGTACGTCAGCTTTAATTATGATGTTAAGATATTTTACTTTGCCTTTGCCTGACTCTTTAAAGATATCAGTTAGTGATTTGGCTGAGTTTCGTAAGGATTTCTCCTCTTTTTCTTTGCGGGAACGATAAGAAATAATTTCGCGCGCTTGTCTTTCTTCATCAACTTCAACGAATTTATCTCCAGCATTTGGTGCGTTATCAAGGCCAAGAACTTCAACTGGAACAGAAGGGGTGGCTGATTTTATAGTTTTACCGAATGAGTCAGCCATTTTTCTAATACGGCCATAAGATGTGCCAACCACGATGATGTCAGAAGTATCCAATGTTCCTTTTTGCACTAATAAAGAAGCAATTACACCTTGAGATGGATCAACCCTGGATTCAAGAACCACACCGCTTGATTTGCCTTGATAAGGGCTTTTGAGCTCAAGAATTTCGGCTTGGAGCAATATGGCTTCTTCCAGCTTATCCAAATTCAATTTATTTTTGGCCGAAACAGGAACAAACATAACATCGCCGCCTAAATCTTCGGCAACAACATGATGGGTAAGGAGTTCATGCTTAACTCTTTCTGGGTCACCGCCTGGTTTATCAATTTTATTAACGGCAACGATGATTGGAACGTTCGCAGCTTTAGCGTGATTAATGGCTTCGATAGTTTGTTCTTTAACGCCATCATCAGCAGCAACCACTAGAACC
>CAZCWN010000012.1:14944-29709 GCA_964502375.1 uncultured Rhizobium sp.
AGCTCCACGAGAGCGCATCTCAGTAAAGGCTTCGTGGCCTGGAGTATCAAGGAAAGTAATGAATTTTCCATCTTTGGTTTTAACTCGAGAAGCACCGATATGTTGAGTGATTCCGCCATGTTCACCGGCTGCTATGTCGGTTTCACGCAAGGCGTCAAGAAGGGAAGTTTTACCATGGTCAACGTGTCCCATGATTGTAACCACTGGTGCGCGTGGCAATAGCTCAATATTTTCTGCAGTTTCTTCCAGAACGTTTTCAACGTCGGAATGGGAAACGCGCTTCACTTTGTGGCCAAATTCACCGATAATTATTTCAGCTGTGTCAGCATCAATTGCCTGGTTGCTTGTTACAACCATGCCCATGCTGAAAAGCTTTTTTACCACATCGCCGGTTTTTTCTGACATACGGTCAGCTAATTCAGCAACAGTAATAAGCTCTGGCAAAGCAACTTCGCGAGAGATTTTTTTATATTCTTTGTTAGTTTGATCTTCTGAGTGGGCTCTGATTTTTGCTTTTTTCCTTCTATGCCCTGTTTCAGAGTCGTCAGTGTCGCCATCTATAATATAAGTTAGCTTTCTGGTATTAAAGCGCTCTTCTTTCAAACCGGCTTTTGATTTTTTGGCACTTTCTTCAGTTTCGAATGATTTGCTGCCAAAAGATTTTTCTCCTTTGTTAAAGATAGTTGGTTTCTTTTGCTTCTTTTTTTCTTGCTCCAATTTTTCTTTTTCAAGGCGTTCTTGCTCCTGTTTTTTTCTGGCATTGAGCAGCTTTTCACGCTCTTCTTTTTGACGGTTTGTTAAATCAATGCTTTGTTTGATTTTATTGCGAACGTCAAAACTGTCGAGTTCATATCTTGGAGCAGGCTTGCGTGGAGTTTCCTCTGGCGCCGGAGGAGCACTTTCAAATACTGGTGGAGGGGGAGGGGTTACTACAACCTCTTCTTTTTCTTCAATTTCAATTTTTTCTTCTACCTCTTCAGTGACTTTCCGGCTTTCTTTGGTGATTTTATGTAAGATTTCGTGGGTTTTAATTTCTTCACTTTGAGGCTTTGCTTCTGAAATAGCTTTAATTCTAGCCTCGAATTCACTTTTGCTTAGAGCCGAGGGTGCTTCTCCCTGTTTGCTTTCTTTTTTACGACCTTTGATTGTTACCTGAACCGCAGAGCTGCTAAATTTTTTAGTCTCAACATGCTTTGGGGTAGGGGTTTGCAAAGCGCCGGGAGAAGTCGGGAGCTTTAATGTTAACTTCGAACGGGTTGTGCTTTGATTTTTTGTATCGGTCATTGAAATAAAAATTATGTTTGCGCTGGTTTACGCGGTTTTCTGTAAATATTCCTCTGCGCGGCGCTTGATTTCTTTAGCAACTTCTTCGTCAAATCCTTCGATAGATTGGATTTCAGAAATTTCAGCCTCAGCCAAATCTTCGATAGTTAAGAAACCTTCAGAAGCAAGTAAGTTGGCGATCATATCTTCAACGTCCAAAGCCTCAACAAATAATTTGGAAGCCTGATTAAATTCAGTGGTTCTGCGGAGTGATTCTTGTTCGTCAGTCATGACATCAATTTTATAACCAACTAATTTTGAAGCTAGTTTAACATTTTGTCCGCCGCGGCCAATGGCTAGGCTAAGTTGATCTTCAGCAACTACAACTTCAATTAAGCCATTTTCTTCATCAACCACAACTTTGCTAACTTTTGCGGGAGTGAGCGCGCTTACTATTAGCTCAGCAATATTTGACGACCATTTTATAATATCGATTTTTTCACCACGCAATTCAGAGCTTACGGATTGAACACGGCTACCACGGATACCAATGAATGAGCCAATGATGTCGATATCGTCACGGCGTGAATAAATAGCGATTTTAGCGCGTGAGCCGGGATCACGGGCAACAGCTTTAACTTCGATATTGCCATCGTAAAGTTCTGGAACTTCTTGTTCGAAAAGTTTCACTAAAAATTGTGGGTGGGTGCGTGACAGGAAGATCTGAGCACCATGTGGTTCTTTGCGCACATCTTCGATATAGCAACGCATGCGATCGCCAACGCGGAAATTTTCGCGTGGAATTAGGCCGCTTTCATGGATAACAGCTTCGTAGCCATCAACTTCCATAACGATATTTTTTAGGCCGACTTTTTTAACTGAAGCGCTAACGATATCGCCAATACGGTCTTTAAATTCGTTATATTCTTTATTTTTTTCGGCCTCTTTAACTTTGCGGATAATTTCATTACGAGCGACTTGTGCTACTACGCGGTTTAAGTCAATTGGAGGGAGTTCTTGAATGATAGAATCACCAATTTCGGCTTCTTTATTTTCTTCTTTGGCGTGCTTAAGAGTGATGTGGGTGCGGATGTCAAAATCCTCAGTGTCATCAGCCACAATTTGTAACTTGTTAAACAATTTTATTTGCCCGGTTTTTTTATCAATGCGACATTCAATATCTAAATGATGGCCATATTTTTTCTTGGCAGCAAGTTTAATACCTTCTTCCATGGCCTCTACAACCTCTTGCGGGGCGATGCCTTTTTCATGTGCAATATTTTCAGCAACCAACAAAATTTCCTTGTTGCCCATTATAGTTAAATTACTTGCCATATTTAGATTGATTAAATGTTGAAGTGAGGATGGAAATTACAGCTTTCTTCCAATGGTGTGATAGTGATGGTGCAGCAATTTATTTAGTGAAAGTTTGAAAGCAACTAGAACCTGTTTATGGGTTCATTATTATTTTGCGCAATCTGCCTTTCATTTTCTACAAGTTGCTTTTCGCTTTCCTCCAGCTGTTTTTCCAATTTTTTGATTTTATATCTGTCTTTCAGGCCTGCAATTGCACGGCTGATAATGTCTTTTGAGCAAAGAAGAATTCCAAAAAGCAGACCTAAAAGGAAAAAGAAAATCATTACTATAAAGAGCTTGGTATATATTATATGAGGTAAAGGGTCGAGATGAATTGTGATATTGTCGCGGTTATCTACTAAAAAAATAACCAGGCATATTAGTAACAAAATAAATATGACGGATTTTATAAGGTGTAGTGTTGATTTTATTAGTCCGAACATAGGTTTAAATTAAATGTGAGTAGATAACTAAACGGTTACTAAATGGCTCTTTTCTAGAAAATAACCCTTATCTCAGTTCCTACTCCTTTTTCTGATGAAACCAAGAGCCTACCGCCCTGCATTTCAACTAAATGTTTTACTATAGGCAACCCTAAGCCAGTTGAATCGATAAAAAATCTATCACCGCTTTTTATTCGGCCATATTTTTCCATAGCGATTTTTAGCTCTTCTGGGCTCATGCCTGGGCCCTGATCTTTAATGGTGATAATAATTTTTGGACGGGATTTTCTTATTATGTTAAGTAAGTGAATTTTATGATTATCTCCAATTTCAGGATTATTTTTGACATTTTCTACCATCGACTCAAGTGCTGCCTTTGCTGCTTCTTCTTCTATTCTTTCTAATGTCAGTTCAATTTTAGTGTTATCACTGGCGTATTTGATAGAGTTGCTAATCAAATTAACCAAAATTTGTTTCAATCTCACTGGGTCAAGATTGTCTATAGTAAAATCCTCACCATTTTGGGGTATAAATTTAGTGATGATTTCTTTGTTGCTTTTTGCTGCTCTTGTTCTGAGTAACTTAACTGAACGCAATATTATATCTTTTGTATCAACAGAAGAATGCTCTTCAATTTTAAAATCACCGCTTTGAGCTTGATTAATATCAGTTAGATCTCTGATGAATCCTTGTAATTCTCCACTCAAATTAATTATGTCATTAATAAACTCGGAATTTTCGGCTATTTCCTCTGGGGTAAAATTATGATTTTTTAACTTTAATTTGTCAGAAAAATTATTTTTCACGATTTCAGCTAGACCTACGATTCCGGTAATAAAATTTCGCAATTCATGCGCGGTGGAAGCCACAAACTCATTTTGATTATGATTGGCTTTTTCAGCTGAAAGTTTTTCTGCTCGGAGTTTAGTTTTTTCCTCTTTTTGCTGAGCAACAAAAACTTTCACTGTTTCAATGGCCTGGGCCAAAGCATTCACTTCATAAATTTTTGATTGGGGAATAGTAATATCGGTTTTGCCTTGTGAAATTTCCTGTGCTGCTTCCGCTAATTGCATAATCGGATTAAGCAGTTTTTTTCTGAAAAAAAGCAGCAAAACCAGAAAGAAAATTGTTAGATAAATAGTGTTTAAAAGGGTGGGTAAAATTTCTGATAAAAGCTGCTTATGGGCCACATTGTGGTCAACTTCAGTTATGATGGATAGCTGGGGATAGTGAGTAACTTTCGCATAAAAAAATTCTCTGTTACCAATTTTTATAAAATTATTTTTCAGGTCTTGATGATGGTTTCTCAGAATTTCGTTTAATTCTTGCTGCAGCAAACCGGAATTATTCTGGTTAAAATTTTTGGAAGCGGTGGCTATAGAATTATCTGCATTTAGGAGAGCATAACTTGTTATTGAACTGTCGAGAGATTTTTCGAGCATTTTGTTTAGCTTCTCTATATTGATGCCAAAGGAAATTGAACCAACAAATTCACCTTGTTTATCAGTAATTCCCAGCCCAACTGGAATTGTTGGTTCGCCATTTATTAGGCAGAGGGCGCTTTTTGAAATGTGAAATTTCCAAGGAGTTTGTCGTACTTTATGAACCCATGTTCTGGCATGAGGATGGATAGTTATTGTATGGTCCATCACTCCTGTACCACTGGTTGCTACTACTTGGTTTTGTGGATCAATGAAGTTAAAAAAAGTCCAAGTGAAAATGTCATATTTTTTATCATCAATTTTCGGGATGACATTTTTTAGGATTGTAGCGATGAATTGTGGATCGTCGCGATGGTTTATGATTCGTGTGGCAACGACATTAGTTAAATTTTCGATATAAATTAGCGACTCATCTAATTGATTACTTAATTTTAGCGCTTGGCTTCTAATTTTTTCCTTCGAGTTGATAGAAAAGCTGGTTTTCAGGCTCGAATAATTGGCATAAGCTATGAGGATAGCGCCAACAGCTATGGCAAATAACAGATATTGAAAATATCGCAAAAAACTTGCCCTAGATTTGAACATAAATTTCTCAAGGTTTGTTACCAGGTTCCTGGAAAAAATCAGCCCCCAGTATATAACTGTTCGGCTATCATTTTGATAAAATGTTCGTCAATCTCTGGCTTTACTTTGAACCATAATTCAAAGCCAATCAAAGCTTGAAAAACCAGCATCCCAATTCCAGTCGTTATATTATTTCCTTTATCTTGTGCTGATTTTAGAAGCTCGGTCATAAGTGGTTTGTAAACAATGTCATAAACCATTGCCCCTTTTTTTAGCTTTGTTAAATCAAGGCTCAAAGGCATTTGGCCACTCATTCCAAGTGATGAGGAATTAACAAGGAAATCGCATTTATCAAGCTTTTCAGAGAAAGATTTTTCATCAAGACATTCAAGGGCACATTTCCTTTCGCTAGAAAATTTGCTAAAATTTTTGATTAATTCTTCAGCGCGCTCTTGACTTCTATTGGTGATGAAAATTTTTTTTACTCCAGATTTTATAAGCCCATAAACTATAGCGCGCGCTGCTCCGCCGGCTCCAACTACAAAAGCGTTTTTGTTATTTAGCTCAAAATTTGGATGAGAATTTTTTAGGTTATTTAGAAAACCATCAACGTCAGAATTATGCCCAAAAAGTTTTTTATCTTCGGTAATCACAACTGTATTAACAGCGCCGGTGAGCTTGGCCGTTTTGCTTTTATAATCACAGATTCTGAAAACTTCTTCTTTATGCGGAATGGTGATGTTAAAGCCGGCAAAGCCATTTTTTTTCATCTCATCTATCGTGAATTTTAAATCATTTTTCTTTACCAAAATCGCCTCATAACTTCCGTTAATGTCATATTTTTTTAACAGCGAATTGTGGATTTTCGGTGAAAGGGAATGCGAAATTGGATCGCCAATAACTGCAGCTTTTATGGGCATAAATTGGGGCTTGATATAATATTAAACGGAATTTTTGATCTGACTTATCTTCCCTAATTTCTAATGAGCCAATTCAATTTTGGAATGGAATAAGTTTAAGTAGCGTCTTTTATCCTAGCAGAGAACCACTGCTATCTTCAGCCTCATTATTATCAGAATTATTTTTAGCAGCTTCTTCCTTATTAGCTTTGAGCTTGCTGAAATCAGGCATGTAAGGCTCTTGTTTTGGAATTTTAATTTTTGGAAGCAGCCTTTTGGTGAAGAATTTGTCTTTAAAGTAAGCTAATTTTTTCGATCTAATTGGCGGCTGTGATTCAATCAAAATAATTTGTTCGTCACGTGGCAACTGAATTACTTCCTGTGGCAGTAACAATGCACGCTGTGTTTCTGAAACGTGCAACGAACGAGCACCAGGATTTAAATCAAGATATTTTGGTTTATTATATGAAACTTGTTGAGCAGTTTTATTACCCAAAAGTTGTGAAATCAGATTAGCGGTTTCCATGTTGTTGGCCGCAAAAGTGATTCGGTAAGTAGAGTTAGAAAGAAATGAGTTCATCCCACTTTCTTCATAGATTCCTTTTAGCTGCTCAGTGTCTTGTATAATCAAAAATAGGCGCACATTATAACCACGAAAATAAGCGATGCCGGCCAGAAATTGTTCCATTTTTCCTAAAGTTGGGAACTCATCCATCAGCATTAATACGCCATGTTTTTCATTTGGTTGAGGTAATTTGGCGGTGAAAAACGCTGCGGCTTGCTGATAAAACATCCCCATTAAAGGCTTCAAACGGCTGATATTATCCGGAGTTAAGCCAATATAAGCGGTATGCGGAGTGATTTTAAATTCATGTAAATTGAAATCGCTGGTAGCAGTTGTGGTATCAATCAAAGGGTTGGCCCAAAGCTCCAGAGATGAGTTGGCAGTTGAAGTAACCGAGCCGCGCTCTTTATCAGGTTTCTGTAAATAAGAGGCGATATTCATATAAGAAACGGGGTGAATTTTTTTGCCCATCGTATCAAGAATCACCGCCAAATTATACACCACATCATCATTGCGCAGAGTACGAACAACCTCACCCAATGTGGTGGGCTTGCTATCATCGGCAACCAGATAGAGCATAACGCCAGTTAAAAGAGCGCGCGCTTCATTTTGCCAAAATTCTTGCTCAGGCAATAGGAAGTTGGCAATTTTTTGTACGTCATCCACCATTTTGCCCGGCTTTTTACTGATCCAATCCATTGGGTTATAGCAGTGCGAAATGCCATCTGGATCAGCCGGGTTCCATAGGAAAACCCTTTGTTTGAGATGTTTTTTGCGCCAACCAGAAGTTAATTCATAGTTTTCCAATTTAATATCATGCACAATCACTGAGTCGCGCCAGAAAAGCAGATTAGGAATAACGAAGCCCACACCTTTACCCGAACCGGTTGGCGCAAAAAGCAGAATATGTTGATAGCCGCCTGCAACCAAAAATTTTTTGTTGTATTTACCCAGCAAAACCCCGTGTTTAGAGCGTAACCCCATTTTTTTCACATCTTTCATAGTGGCCCATCTGGCGTCACCATGGATTGATTCTGGTTTTTTAAATGGCCGCCAGTCCATGATTGGCGCTCTGAAAGTCCAAAAAATTGTGGATAAGATAGAGTAGGGCAGAAGGGTTGTAATCCATAATTTTATTGTGAAACCGCCATAGCTGCTGGAGGTGAGGCGGTCATAATTCTCAAAATAAAATTTCCAATAAGCTGCCAATGTTCTGAAAATATAGAGGAATTGTTTGTCTAGAGGAAGTTTTGAGTAGGCCTTAATGATATCCCATTTACCGGTAATGGTGACTATAACCAACGTTCCAGTGAGATAAAAACAGCCAGCAAGAACCAAGGCAATTAACAGCGAAATTATCACGAAGTTGCGAAAATGCCTTAACGCTGGGATGTCTTGTGAGGCGACCATTCTTTAGAGGTTTTCTTTGGAGAGTTCAGAAGTGAAACTGGATTTTTCAAAAAAATAAATTTTTAAATCAATAAAGCAAATAATGGTTGGGGGTATAGTTCTTAGATGCGATGAAAGAAAAATTTTGAAGCAGAAATATAGGTCCTAGCCATATCTAAGCATAGTTGCAAAAATCCTAATTTAGTTTGTACCTAGCTAAATAATTTTACTAAGCATCCCTTGCTGATCCTACCCTTCCATTAATTTTCTTGCGGCAGCTACAGCTTCTTCACTGACTTTTTCACCAGAAAGCATCCGGGCGATTTCTTTTTCACGGTTTATTGGATCAAGTTTTTCAATAGTGGTTTTAACTTTTTTTGCCTCAGAAATTTTGCTAATCTTGAAATGAGTATCGGCCTTGGCGGCAATTTGTGGCTGATGGGTTACAACCAGGATTTGTAAATTTTGTGAAAGAATTTTAAGGCGCTTTCCAACTGCATCTGCAGTGCTTCCGCTGATTCCTGTATCGATCTCGTCAAAAATCATAGTTGGCACTGACTTTACTCCCATCAAAGCAACTTTAAGAGCAAGCATGAAGCGTGAAAGTTCACCACCTGAAGCGATTTTGGCAATGTCATCAAAATTATTTTTATTGATTGAGGCAGTGAAGCGAACTTTGTCAAAGCCATTTGGAGAAAGGCTTTGTGGCTCATTAAAAATATTTTTTGATTCGATTTCGACCAAAAACTTTACATCATTCATTTTTAGAAATTTTAATTCTTCTTCAACTTTTTTGGCCAAAATTACTGCTGATTTTTTCCTTTTTTCACTTAACTCACAGGCAATTTTTTGATAATTCTGAAATAGCGTTAAGCGTTGTCTATCAAGCTCTACGCTAACTTCTTCTTCATGATTCAAAAGCTGCAGTTTTTCTTGAGATTGAGTTATAATGTCATTTAGCTCATTAACTTTTACATTAAATTTGCGCGCTAAACTTCTGATGTAAAAAAGCCTTTCTTCAATTTCTTCGAGATTATTTTCTGAATTATTTAAATTTTTGATTATGCCATCAAAGCTTGATAAAGCTGCTTCTAGGTCAGTATTTTGTTGGTCAATTTTTTCGCTTAATTTCTCAAAATTTTCTTTTTTGTCAGACAAAAAATTATCAATAATATTTTGATTACGAATAACAATTCTTTGTGCTGAAACCAGCTGGGAGTCAGCTTCGCTGAGGCGTGACTTTAATTCAGATAAAAAATTAATAATTTTTTCTCTACCAACCAACCGATCTTTTTCATGGATCAATTCATTTTCTTCATCAGGTTTGACATCAGCATTTTCAAGCTCTCGTACTATATGTTCTAAATAATCTTTTTCTCTTTGGATTTGCTCTTTTTTTGATTTTATTTCTATGATCTTTTCATTTACTTCTTTCAGTTGATCATAAGTTTTTTTGAGATTTTTTAAAAGAGCTTCATTACCAGAGAAGGCATCAAGAATAAGGCAGTGAAGGCTAGGATTTAAAAGGCCACGCTGATCATGTTGACCGTGAATTTCAACTAAATTTTCACCAATTTTTGCCAATAAATTTACCCCAATTGCTGTATCATTAACGTAAACTTTGTTGATTGAATTTCCTTGGATAGATCTACGAATGCGTAACAAATGAGGGTTCTCAGCATCGAGTAAATCATTTTCGGTTAAAAAATTTTGACAATTTTGATTCTTGCTTATGTCAAATTCAGCTGCAATTTGGGCTTTATTTTCATCGCTCCCAATTAAGCGCAAACTAGAGCGAAAGCCAATAGCAAGGCCTAAAGCATCAAGCAAAATCGATTTTCCTGAACCGGTTTCGCCGCTCAGAATGCAAAGCCCGGGAGTAAAATTAATTTCAGCTTTATCGATTAAAACAATATTGTTGATGGCAAGAAAATTAAGCATTTAAAATTATTGTGATTGTGGATCATGTCATCTGCATAATTTCAGCAAATTAATTCATATTTTTTTTAAATCATGTTTGTTCTCGACCCTAAGTTAAATTCTGGTTCTTTTGTTGTCTGCGATTTAAAAATTTCCAGACTGCTTTTGAAAAATGACAGCAATTATCCGTGGTTTATTTTAGTGCCACTAGAACCTAATTTAGTTGAATTAAGTGACCTGGAATTTTCAAAACAAACCGAAGTGCTTAAGGAGATAAATCTGCTAAGCAAAATTCTAAAAGAAAATTTTAATGTTGATAAAGTTAATATCGGAGCCCTTGGAAATATGGTAAGGCAACTACATATTCATGTTATTGGGCGCTTTAAAAATGACGCTTCTTTTCCTAAACCAGTGTGGGAAGCAGTTCCTTCAAAGCCTTATGAAGAGAAGGTAGCGCAAGATTTAATCAATAATATAAAGGGTTGGTGCGGATGTTAGAAAATATTTTGTTAAAACAGCTTTTTTACCGTTCTACCCACCGTGGCTGTAAGGAAACCGATTTTTTAATTGGCGAGTTTGCTAAAGTTAAATTGCATGAAATCAGTGATTTAGAGCTATTTAAAAATTTTTTGGAAGAGAATGATGTAGAAATTTATGATTGGGTTTTGGGGAAAAAATCTGTTCCTCAACAATATAAAGAGCTGATTGAGGCAATAAAAAAGTTCCACAAAATCGAAAATTAGGCTTTATATTTAGGCTTTATATAATGAATAAATTAGTATGAAATTATAGGTTTTGATACTGGGAATTCTTGTAATTCTAGGCTGTATGCTATGAGAATGAAGTTATAACTTCATTCTTTCTCTTCTACAAACTTTATATTTTCTATTGGATTTCTTTCTGCCTTTATTATCTCTCCAATTATTTTGGAAAGGGTTTATCTATTATAGTTCTTTGCTTCTTCTAGTTTACACATAATAAAAGCCTTCTGGTTTAATCTATTTTATTCCACCACAATGCAATCCGCTCTTGTTTTTCCAGTCTGCGCGACATATCGGCTGCAAAATTCCTCGGCTTCCACCTGATTGTAAAAATTACCAATCTGCAAGCGATAAAAAATTCCTTTTTTTCCTAGATCCACTGCCTCAGTGAAAGGTTTTAATCCAGAAAATAAATTACTGTGGGCACGATTGAGCCTTCTCCATTGCTCTTCGGCAGCGCTTTTTGAAGTCATAGCGGCAACTTGAACACGTACTGATCTTTTTTTAGGTGCGGCTGATTTTGGGGCAACAGGCCTTTCTTCACCACTGAGATTAGTTAGTAGATCTTTATCAGCTTTCTCATTTTTTGGTTTGTCGGAATAAACTATAATCTTTTGATTATCAGAGCTAAGTAGCTTAGAGGTTTCTGGAGTGGTAGTTACAATTGGTACAGATTCTGGGATCAGATCCATTCTCTTTGGCGGCAATGCGGGCTCAGGAGCACTTCTAATCGTGGTGGTACGATGCCTCAGGCCATCTTTTTTATTACCAAAAATATCTTCATAAATTGAGTGGTCAATTTGCATCACAGTGGTGTCGTCTGTGTTTTGTTCGTTTTCTATAATCTTGATTGGTCCTTCTGGTGAGTTGATTGTCTGAATTTCTTCTTCTTTATCTGGATAAGCAAAATGATAGGCATTGATGGTTATATAAATAAAACCAGCAATGGAAAATAGGGTAGAGGAAGCAAGAAAAATTTTCTTTAATGCTTCGAATAACTTGTTGTGTTCACCATCTTTTTGATAGCCAAAATCTTCCATTAATGCATTTCCTCAACTGCCTTGATGTTAAAAATTTCCAAGCCGCAAGCGATAATTTTTTTTACGGCCAAAACTAAATAAAGCCTTGCTAGAGTGGCTTGCAAATTTTCTTTAATGATAAATTTCAGATCGGGATTTTCGCTGCCTTTATTCCATAAAGCATGAAATTCAGCAGCCAACTCTTGTAAATAGAAGGCTACGCGATGTGGCTCAAAGCTGGCTACTGCCATTTCAATAATACGAGGAAAATTGGCAATCTTTCTGATGAGGTCTATTTCTGACTCATCGCGCAAATTTTTTAAAATTTCTTCATCGATTATTGAAGTTGGAATATCAACTATCTCTGTAGCTGCTCTAAGTACCGAACAACAGCGCGCATGGGCATATTGTACATAAAAGATTGGATTATCTTTTGATTGCTCGATTACTTTTCCTAAATCGAAATCAAATGGAGCATCATTTTTACGAGTTAGCATAATGAAGCGCAGTGCGTCGGCGCCAACTTCATCAATCACTTCACGGGCAGTTATGAAATTACCAGAGCGTTTCGACATTTTCAGCGGCTCGCCATCTTTAACGAATTTTACCATTTGGCATAAAATCACTTTCAGCTGTGCCTGGCTATCTGTTAGGGCCTCAACCACCGCACTCAATCTTTTAACATATCCAGCATGATCATAACCAAGTGGCATGATAAAAATTCTGGCGCCACGCTCAAATTTACTGGCTACATAGGCAATATCGCCGGCAAAATAAGTAAAGCTTCCATCAGATTTTTTTACAACGCGATCTTGATCATCACCAAAATTTGTTGAACGAAAAAGAGTTTGGTCTTTTTCATCATAGCCTTCTGGAAGTTGGAAATCTTGGGCGCCAACGCCTTTCTTGGTTTTTGGTAATTCCAATTTTCCTTCATAAATCAGGCCTTTTTGGTGCAGAATTTCGATGGTTTTGGCAATTTTTCCTGTATCATGTAAATTTTTCTTTTCAGAAAAATAGCTATCATGTTTGATACCAAGTGTTAGTAAGTCGGATTTGATCATTTCAATCATTGAATCAACGACAAAATCACGAATTTTGCTGAGCACTTTTTCTTCTGGTTCACTAACTAAGCTTTCGCCAAATTTTTCCTTCAAAGCCGCGCCAATTGGGATTAAATATTCGCCTGGATAAAGCCCTTCAGGGATTTCTATTTTATGGCCACAAGCCTGTAGATAGCGTAGATAGGCTGATTTTAGCAGAGTAAAAACTTGGGCGCCGGCGTCATTTATATAATATTCTTTCAAAACATCGTAACCAACTTTTTGCAATAAAGTGGCTAAAACATCGCCATAAATTGCACCGCGTGTATGGCCCACGTGAATAGGGCCAGTTGGATTTGGTGAGGCATATTCCAAGTTAATTTTTTGGCCATTTCCAAGATTAGGAAATTGGAAGTTTTTTTCTTCAACCAGCTGTTTTACAAGTTGGTAAAAAATTTCTGGCTTGAGAAAAATATTGATAAAGCCAGGCCCAGCAATTTCCATCTTTATAATATTTTGATCGATAATTTTTTCGATTATTTTTTGCGCTAATTTTCTTGGATTATTTAAATTTTCGACTGCAGAAAATTTTTTTCCTATCACCATTGCCGCATTGCAAGCCAGATCGCCGTGGGATTTTTCTTTGGAGGGCTCTACTGTAAAATTCTCCAAATCTTTTGGGGTAATTTGGAGCTGATTTTCTTTAGCAATTTTTATTAGTGCTGAGGAAAAAATTTCTTTAAAATGATTGAAAATATTGAGCACAGAAAGGTAGAAATAGAATTATAGATAATATTAATTTGTTGCGGGTTTTACATTTTAAATTCCCAATTCCTAATTCCTAGAGACTGTTTTAATCTAGCCTTAAAAAGCTAGCTCCTAATTTTAATTTTATGTCACAAAACTCAAAGCCAGCCAACTATGCGAGCACGATTTATTTGGCTAGAAGGCTTACTAAAGAATATATTGCACCTCACTGGAAAACTTTTTTGATCTCAGTTGTTTTGATGTTGGTGATTGCAGGAACCACCTCGCTTCATGCTTGGTTAATTAAGCCAGCGCTTGATTCGGTTTTTGTCGAGAAAAAAAAGTGGGCTCTGGTAGTAATTCCACTGATTGTGTTGATTGTCACAGTTATTAAGGGCTTCGCCACTTATTTTCAACTTTTGACTATGAATATTTTGTCGTTGCGCATCACTTCTGACCTGCGGCTTCGCGTTTATTCACATTTCATCAAATCGGATATTGCTAAGTTACATAGCAAATCTTCCGGCGATATGATGGCCACTATAAATAATGAAATTGGCGCAGTAGTTGGTTTGATTGGCACTACGATTAACGGGTTCATAAAACAGCTACTAACTCTTGTGGCTTTAGTTGCTGTAATGTTTTACCAAAGCTTGGAACTTTCTCTGGTTGCCTTTATTGGCTTCCCCTTGGCTGGCTATCCAATCTATAAATTAGGACGCAAACTGCGTAATTTGTCGTTCAAAAATCAAGAAATGGCAGGCAAATTTTCTTCGCAGATGAGTGATACTCTTCAATATTCTAAGCTAGTAAAAGCCTATCATTGCGAATCTTTTGAGATCAAGAGGATGTCTTTGATCATCGAAAGTATTTTTAATATGGGCAAAAAAATCTCGCGCATTTCTCTGATAGCTTCTCCATTTGTTGAAAGCTTAGCAGGCATTGGCGTTGCTGCTGTTATTTGGTATGGTGGCTCTAAGGTAGTGGATGGAACCACGACTCCTGGTGCTTTCTTTTCATTTTTTGCGGCAATGATGATGGCTTACAGGCCCTTAAAATCAGTATCTAATATGAATACTGGAGTGCAAATGGGGTTGGCTGCTACCACTCGTCTCTACACTTTGATGAAAAGCCAACTATAGTTGACAAGCCAAATGCTATTGAGCTTAGAAATGTTAAAGGCGACATTGAATTCGAAAACGTAAAATTTGCTTATATTGACGGTAAATTAGCGCTTAATGATGTGAGCTTCAAAATTCCTGCCGGGAAAACAGTAGCACTGGTTGGTCATTCAGGAGGCGGAAAATCAACAATTATGAGTATGATTTTGCGCTTTTATGACCCAATTTCCGGG
>CAZCWN010000013.1:0-1425 GCA_964502375.1 uncultured Rhizobium sp.
CAAGATCTATAAAATTTGCTCAAATTTAGTGTCCGAAAAAGTGTTGCCATTCCAAATTTTTACCCGCCTTATTAGAGATACAAATTCTAGCAGCGAAGCTAAAGAAGAAAGGGCGCGCGAGGAAGAAAAGTAGGAGAAGTTAACACCAACTCCAACTCCGACTAGGCCTTCTGCTATAAAATCAGAATTAAAGGGCTCTAAACAAATTAGGTGAGCGCAAATAAAGATTATTACTTGCTAAAATATTTTTTATAGCGTTCCTTAGTTTTGAATTTACAGGTTTAAACCTGCTTAACTATTATAAGTTGCTCAAAAAATCTGTGAATTTTCTACAGAGTCCGTTTAAATTTTGATTTAGGTGAGAGCGCAAGAGTGTAGATGCTGTTAGCTGATTTTCGTGATTAAGTTGGATAAATTAAATTTATTAATCACGCCTGATCTCTTTTTAGCATAGCCATAAATTCCGTATACTTAGGCTGTGTATTCGGAATAGTAAGTTCATATTTGGCTTGAGAAAGCATAAATTTGCTTGCGCATGACTCGTAGGAATGCTTGTAGAGCAGGCTAGTAGGCCTTCTTTATTTCAACAAGCTCAAGATGGCACTGGTGCCAACGGCCACCATTATTTACAATTATTAAAAATTATTATGTCCAATTTTAAAGAATTACACCTCAACGAAAAAATACAAAAAGCCCTTGAAGAAAAAGGCTATACTTCTCCAACACCAATTCAGGCCCAGGCAATTCCTCATATTTTAGAGGGAAAAGATTTGCTTGGAATTGCCCAAACCGGCACTGGTAAAACAGCAGCTTTTTCTTTGCCGATTTTGCATAATTTAGCTAAATCCAATTCTTCTGTTAAATCAGGCTGTGTGCGGGTTTTGATCCTCACGCCAACCCGTGAATTGGCTCTGCAAATCGCTGATAATATCGAACTTTACGGCAAAGATTTAGGCCTACGCTACGCGGTTATTTTTGGCGGAGTAGGAGAACGCCCACAAATCGCTGCTATGCAAGCTGGTGTGGATATTCTAATCGCCACGCCTGGTCGCTTAATTGATTTAACTGACCAAGGCTATATTCGCTATATGCAACTGGAAGTTCTGGTGCTAGACGAAGCTGATCGCATGCTGGATATGGGTTTCATCAATGATATTAAAAAAATCATCACAAAAATCCCAGAAAAGCGGCAAACTTTGTTCTTTTCAGCAACTATGCCAGCAACCATTTCTGATTTGGCCCATTCAATTTTGAAAAATCCTGTTCGCGTTGAAGTTACGCCGGCCTCAACCACTGTAGAACGTATCGATCAGAAAGTTTTATTCGTCGATAAATCTAACAAGCCGTCTTTGCTAAAAACAATTTTGAAGCAAGAAGATGTAAAAAATGTTCTAGTTTTCTGCAAAACCAAACATGGCGCCAATA
>CAZCWN010000013.1:1435-28750 GCA_964502375.1 uncultured Rhizobium sp.
GGACCGAAGTAATTCATGGGAATAAATCACAAAATCTGCGCCAGAAGGCCTTAGAAGCTTTTCGTAGCGGAGCGGCACAAGTATTAGTTGCAACGGATATTGCGGCGCGCGGCATTGATGTTCCAGGCATTAGCCATGTTATAAACTACGATATTCCAATGGATCCAGAAAGCTATGTTCATCGTATCGGGCGCACCGCCAGAGCAGGCAAAGAAGGTATAGCCATTTCTTTCTGCGATTCTGCTGAGAAAAAACTTTTAACCGAGGTTGAAAAAACCATTAAATATAAAATCCCGGTTGATGAATCTCATCCTTATCACGGCGTTGCTGGAAGAGAAGGAGGAGGATTTTCTAGTTCCGAGCACTCACGCAGGCCCGCGCCACGCACCTTGCATCGCGCTTCTGGTGAAAGAACTTCTTTTAATCGCGAGGAAAGAAATTTTAACCGTGAAAATTTTAATCGTGATGAAAGGAATTTTAACCGCGATGACAAAAGAAAATCAGAACCTGCAAGAAAAGATTCTCGCTCTGATAGCAGAAGAGAAAATCCGCGTTACAAAGAAGATAAAAAATCAGAAAAAAAATTATTTGGAATCTTTGAGTTCGGTAGAAAAAAAGCTGACTCAGGAAGAAAAAGTGAAGTAGGGCAAGGCAAACCGCGCTCTGAAAAAAGTGAAAAAAAACTATTTGATTTTGGTTGGTTCAAAAAGAAAGACTCGAAAAAAAGTAGTCGCAATGGGCAGTTTGATACAAGGTTCCCGCGCCGTGACCGCACTAGAGACGAGCGTGATGAAAGAGGCGGCGGGGCAAGAAGTATGGATGATAATAGAAGAAGCCGTTCAAGTTCAGGTTCAGGCCTTGGATCTCAGAGAAGACGTAGTTCAAGCTCCAGCTTTTCTTCTCGCTCTAATTCAGGCAGCTATTCAAGAAGCAGCTCTCGTTCGAATGGTAACAAATGGTAATTTGGTCCTAAGCCTGCTTAATATTTTATGGCGGAAATAATTAAGCAGCGGAAGACCAATCCGCCGAGAGATATATGATTAAATAAAGTAATATAGTAGCTCTTCAACACACTACTTGCAGAGATACTATGGCTTTGCCGGATTAATAAAAAGGATAGTTTGAATGCTAGATTTTGGCCTAATCCTCACATAATAACGCAGCAGCTACTTTTATTTTTTTCCTTCTCAAGGCGTTCTACTTGGCTTCGCAAACTTTTTACCTCTCGTTTAAGATTGTCAATTTCACGAGATGCCCTTGGATCCATGCCATCCCTTAAATTTCTAACTCCTTTTATCTCAACTTGCGCAGAAGGTCTGCTTTCTAGTCTAGAGGCCATGAAAGGCGTTGAGCGGATCCCAGAGCTAGAAAGCTTGTTCTCTTCTTCCTCTATTTCACTGACTGCACCCACTATTTCTCCAATGATTCTATTTTGGTCTGAAGTTTCTCTCAGATTTCCGCTTAGTATATATTCTAAAGCTTCTGCTGAGATTTTTTCTGCATAGGCTTTGAGTGATAATTCAGAATTTCTGGTAAAGAAATTTATTATATTATTTCCAAGTAAAGCGTTGTTATCTGCTGACTCTCCTCTGGCCACAGAGCTTATATTGTCCTGATGAGCTATGGCTAATTTTATTGCCAAATTCCTGACAAAATGTGCTGATTCCATTGGATCAAGGCTGGGGATAATTGATTTCAAATTTTCATACTGCCTTTCTCTTCTGGCTGAATCAGCTGCCTCTGTAGCGCGGCTGGCCATTGAAAGGGCAGTGGAGATAATTGGGATATCGTTAGAAAGGCTTGAAATTGCACTGATAACTTTGGAGAACTGGCCTTTTTCCATAGCGATTTCGCCAGAAGCCAGAGCAGCAGCAGTTATAAAAGCTTGGTTAAAACAAGAGCGAATGATTTGCGAAAATTCCCTAAGATTTTCATCATTTTCTACAATGCGTTCTTCACTAGTTTTTCTAGTGCTTGATGATGCTTCCATCGCGTTATAAAATTTGCCTTCGATGCGCCTATATTGTGATACCACTTGCCGCAAATCTTCAGGGCGAAGATTAGAGATTTCTTGCAGCTTGGAAAATTGGCTTTCTGTTAAATTTAATCTTCTCAAATCGGCCATTTGGTTTTCTAGCCTTGTAAGGCGGGCAGTGATTTTTTTTAACTCTGTTTCCTGTCCAATACTGGCAGAAGGCTGTGGATTGTTTAAGCGTGGTGCAGGCCGGGAATTTTTTGAGGTTGTAGTAGAGGGAGCACTGGTGGGAAGGTTTCTTTTGAAAGAAGTATCTGGGCGAGGCGCGGCTCTTGCAGCGGTGGGCCTTAGCGTTTTAGTTGATCCTAGAATTTTAGAATTTGCTTTTTGTGTTTCATATGAAATAAGAAATCCCGCAAGTTCTCTATGGCCGTTATTGGCAGCTAGTTGCCATGCTGTTTGCCCCGAAGGCCCTGTTTCACGGATATTAATGTCAGCGCCGTATTCTAATAGCAATTCGCAAATTCTTTTATGGCCTTTACCTGCTGCTGAGTGTAGCGGAGTTTGTCCTGTTGCGTTTTTTTGATTAGGATCAGAACCAGTTGCTAGAAGACGGCGGCAGCTTTCAATGTCGCCTCTTTTTGCATCCAAATGTAGGTAATTGATCTGTGACGAGGAAATAGCTTTTCTCATGACTTTTAGGGTATTGAATTTATTAAAAAATTCTAAAGACTATTCGCTCTAAAATTTCGTTGGCTGGAGTGTTTATTTATTGGATTTGTGGCTGCGTTTTATAAATATCCTTTTCTACAAATCAATCAGGTGAGACTCACTTAATTTAGCGCTCAGCAAAGTTAAATTTGATGGCTGTAATTACTAAAAAATCGGTTGAAATCCAATCTAAAATGCAAAACGAAGCGCCGTTAAAAATTCTCAAAACCATTTTTGGATATGATAATTTTCGTGGCAGTCAGGCTGAAATAATTAACCATGTTATCTCTGGTAAAAACTGTTTTGTGATGATGCCAACTGGGGGAGGAAAATCCTTATGTTATCAGATTCCTGCTTTGTGTTTAGATGGGGTGGCGGTGGTGGTTTCGCCTTTAATTGCCCTAATGCAAGATCAAGTTACTGCTTTGCAACAAGCAGGTGTGGCGGCTGAGGCAATCAATTCCAGCAAAAGTTCAAAGCAAATTTGGGCCACAAAAAATCTGATCAAAAATAATCAGCTCAAATTGCTTTATGTAGCACCTGAAAGATTGTTGACGCCAGAAATTTTGGAGATGCTAAGTGATTTACCAATTTCGCTTTTTGCTATTGATGAGGCGCATTGTGTGTCGCAATGGGGGCATGATTTTCGTCCGGTATATACTGAACTTTCAATTTTGGCGCAGAAATTTTCAAACGTTCCGCGCATTGCCCTTACAGCAACGGCGGATGCCGCCACGCGCCGTGACATTCTCTCTAAATTAAATTTGCAAGATGCCAAGATTTTTACCACCGGCTTTGATCGTCCTAACATTAATTACACCATTGAACCGCGCCAAAACAGCAAAAAGCAATTACTTTCATTCATCAAAGCAAACCATCAAGGTGATAGCGGAATAGTTTATTGCTTATCGCGCAAGGCGGTTGAAGAAACGGTGATATGGTTGAAGGAAGAAGGTTTTAACGCTTACCCTTATCATGCCGGGATGACTTCGGAGCATCGCCAACAAAATCAGGAAAAGTTTTTGCTTGAAGAGGAAGTAATAATGGTAGCAACAATTGCCTTTGGCATGGGAATTGATAAGCCGGATGTTAGATTTGTTGCCCATCTAAATATTCCCAAAAATATTGAATGTTATTACCAGGAAACCGGGCGGGCAGGGCGTGATGGTTTGCCGGCCAATGCTTGGATGTCTTATGGGATTGCTGATGTGGCGATTCAGCGCAATTTCATTGAAAATTCTAATGCGGATGAAAACCAAAAACGCATCGAATTGCAAAAATTAAATTCTTTGTTGGGTTTGTGTGAAGCTGCGAGTTGTCGGCGCCAAGTGCTGCTGGCTTATTTTGGAGATCAGTCGGAGCCCTGCAATAATTGTGATACTTGTTTAAACAAGCCGGAAATTTTTGATGGCACTATTGCAGCGCAAAAAGCAATTTCTTGCGTTTATCGTACGGAACAAAGATTTGGTGTGAATTATTTAATTGATGTGTTGGTGGGTGCAGAGGATCAGCGCATTAAAAATTTTCGTCATGATAAAATTAGCACTTTTGGCATAGGCAAAGAATTTTCTAAAGCGGAGTGGCAAAGTATTTTTCGCCAATTAGTGGCAATGAATTTTTTGAAGGTAGATCTGGTGGGTCATGGTGGCCTTCAAATCACAGAGCTAGGCCGAAAATTTCTACAAGAAAAGCCAGTTCTGAATTTGCGTAAATATAGTGGGAAGACGAAAAATGATAAAAATTTAAATAAAATAAAAACCACTTTCAGCCTTGATTCGACGCCAGAAAAAGAATTATTCGCAAAATTAAAAGCCAAAAGAATGGAAATTGCTAAAGCTCAGAAAGTGCCCCCTTACGTAATTTTCCATGATAAAACTTTAATCGAAATGGTGAAGCTTTGCCCTAGCTCGGCGCAGGAATTTATGAAGATTAGCGGGGTGGGAGAGGTAAAAATGAAGCGTTATGGAGATAAGTTTTTGAGTTGTTTTCTTGAAAGTGATGAATGATTTTTCTTTTTTCTTGTGCTTCGAAAAGTAATCACAAGCCTAAATCAAATTCTAAGCTCAACAAACTAATATGAGAAATGACTGAAAATGAAATTGAGCTAATCTTTAAAGAAACTACTACCACAAATGGCTTGTTCTGCCAGTTTGACGAGCTTAATGGCGTGCTTTTGTTAGATGTGAAAAAGCCGTTTTCCAATGAGGATTTTAAAATTATCTCAAGCATTATTGATCCGCATTTTGAGATACGTGGCGAGCTTAAAGGGCTTATAATTAATTCAAAAAAATTTCCTTATTGGACTAACCATATCAACCGAGGGCAATATTTAAATTTTGCCCGCAACAATCATTACAAATTCGAAAAAGTTGCCCTGGGGATAGAGGGATTTTTTGTAAAGATTGTAACAAGAATCGCCCGTGGGCGTGTTCATCCAGAGCTTAAAATTTTTAAATATAATCAGATTGAAAAAGCGCAGAGTTGGATTTTGGGAAAATGGAAGAGAAATATTAGGTAACCAAAATTAGAGTTTGTTTTAGGCCTCGCAAACTTTTAAATGTTATATAAATTTAATTAAGTTTGACAGGCATACGAAAATGCGGCGCCTTTTTGAATATATACTACATATGAGAATGGGTAAGCTAAAATTTATTTTTATAATCAGTTTATATTGCACGCTGGGTTCAAGCCTGCTTTGCTGCGAAGCGATAGCCTCGGATGATGTTGATTGCCCAACAATGGTTGAAGATAAAAATGGTGATGTCACAAAAATAATCGATGATGATAAAGGGATTTTTACGGCGATATTGGAAAATGATGTTTTTATTGGAACGGACCGCGGTTATAGTAATGGTGTTAATTTTTCTTATCTTTCCTCTGAAAAAAATTGTGAGAAATGGCTGAAAAATAAATCCTCTTATTTGCCTTTATTTAACAAAGATGGGAAAAGGCGCTTTAGTGTTGCGGTGGGCCAAAATATTTATACTCCTAGCGACATCAAAAAGAGTGAATTTATAGAGAATGATTTTCTTTATGCAGGATGGCTTTATGGCTCCATGGGGGTGATTTCAGATACGGGAACAGTATATGAAAACACAGTATTAACCCTTGGTGTGGTTGGCCCTTATTCTCTTGCTGAACCAACGCAAAAATTTGTTCATAAGGTAGTAGATTCACCTGATCCAAAAGGTTGGGATCATCAATTAAAAAATGAGCCGGGAGTTAATTTTACTTATGAACGTAAATGGCGTACAGTTTTTGAGGCTCAGCCATTTGGTGTTGGTGTGGATGTTATTCCTCATGTGGGCGCTAATCTTGGTAATGTTTTAACGAATGCGACAATAGGGACGACATTTCGCTTAGGTTACGATCTTCATTCTGATTATGGTCCGCCCCATATTCGTCCTACTCTTGCTGGTTCAGAATTTTTTATCCCCTCAAAAAAACTTGGCGGATATTTATTTTCCGGTGTCGAAGTGCGGGCAGTTGCGCGGAATATATTTCTTGATGGCAATACTTTCCAAGACGGGCCAAGTCTAGACAAAAGAACTATAGTAAAAACTATACAATATGGTGCCACTTTAACGTATGGCGACTTGCGGATTTCTTATAACCAGGTTTTCATTACCAAAGAATTTAAAGGACAACCTCATAGAGGCTCAAGGTTTGGAGCCTTATTGGCTTCTTACCGATTTTAAGAACAAAGTGCCAGTTTGAGACAAAGAGTAAATTTTGATAGATTCCTGAGACTAAGGATTCTAGCCGTATCCAGGCTTGCATTTTGCTCATTGAAGAAATTCTTAAAACTTAAAGTGAGGTCAAAATGATAAATCAAAAAGAGAAGTTCCATCACCACGAAAGGCTCCATTATCCAGTTAGAGGCACAGTATATTATTCAGAGAGTTTAAACGGAAATTGGTCAGAGGGTTTAGGTAGAAGCATCAGAGCAGCGTTAAAAAATCAAAATAAAAAATTCAAGAAAGCATTAAAGCAAATATTATCGTTCTTCTTTAAGCCTCTAAAGAAAGTTTCTGACAAGGTAATTTAGGGATCTTTGCAAGAGAGCCGAGCCTATTATAACTAATAAATAGGAGGACATGTGCCGCTTACTAAAAAAGGTGAAAAAATAAAAAAAGCGATGGTAGAGGAGTATGGAGAAAAGAAAGGAACACAAGTTTTTTATGCCTCAGAGAAAAAAGGGAAAATTAAAGGCGTAACCAAGAATGTTAAAGGCGGAGCTAAAAAGAAGAAAAAATAATTATTAATAATGGCCTAGGAAAAGGCAGTGCAAGTTGAACAAATATATTTTTTAAAATTAAAGGAGGTATTTTATGTTAGATTGGACGATCACTTTTTTAATTATCGCAATAATTTCTGGTTTATTAGGATTTACTGCCGTTGCTGGAACCGCTATAGGTATAGCTAAAACTATATTTTTTATTTCCATGGGGATATGGGTGGCTTCAATTATACTTAAATTTATTAGAGGCAAAAAACTCTAAAATAAATCCTGAGTTCGTTATACAGACAGGTTAAAGATTTTTATCGATTTAATTCATGTTAAACTCTGAAAGATCTAACAAAATTCCCTTGGTACTGTTGGGATGGATAATTTGCGTTTCAATAGCAGCAGGAATATCACCACTGGATCGGTATGATTGGTTGATGGAAAATATTTTGGTTTTCACCTTTTTGATAGGGGTGATTTTTGCTTATAAAAAATCTCCTCTATCAAATTTTTCTTATGTTCTGGTTACGATATTTCTGACTCTACACCTAATCGGAGCGCATTATACTTATTCTGAAGTGCCGCTAGGATTTTATTTAGATAAAAATTTTGGTTTTGGACGTAATCACTATGATAGAGTGGTTCACTTTTTTTTTGGTTTTTTAATAGTTTATCCAATTAGAGAAATTTTAACGCGAGCAAATGTTATAAAAGGTTTTTGGAAATTTATTTTGCCGATTGCTGTTACTTTTTCCTGCAGTGGAATTTTTGAATTAATTGAATGGCTTTTTGTGACAATGGTTCATCCAACGTTGGGGTCTGCTTATTTAGGAACTCAGGGAGATATTTGGGATGCACAAAAGGACATAGCTCTTGCCCTAATGGGAGCTGTAATTTCTATGTTGATAACTTTTGGTTTAAGGAAAATAACAACTAGGCATATTTTTTAAAAATAAATTGTTAGAGGAGGAACTAGCTATATATGAAAAAATTACTAAAGATTTTTTTGTTTTGTTGCATGTTTAGTGCTCAAACTTGGGCCCAAGAGGGTTATAAAGAATATGGGATAGTGCTGCTTCTGCCAGATGAATATGCTTTAGAAGCACAAAAAATGAATAGGGAAATTTTCATGCAAATTCCTGAAATAGAAAATTTACCCAATGTTTTTCATGTAACGGTATTTCAGGGACGTTTTGCAGAAAGTGATGTTTATGCATTATATAAAAAACTAAAAAATCAGAAGTTTAAAAGCGTTAGAATTACGCTGACACCTGAAATAAAAACCGCGGAAGGACGCTATATAAATTGGCAAGTGCAAAAAAACTACGAGCTAACAAATTTGCATAATAAAGTAGTGAAAATTGCTAATCCTTACCGCTATGGCATGCTTTTCAGATATGCTGTTTCCTATGAAGATTTAAGTGAAAAACAACGCTCTCAAGTTGATAAATATGGAATGGCAGGAGTGTTTGAGGAGTACGACCCTCATGTAACTTTATTTTATTTTTCAGAAAAAAATCCTGAGATTGACGAGCTTGCCGAAAAAATCACACCGCCCACAATAGTTCCACTATCTAAAACCTATAAAGCTTCACTGGCTATTGCAGAGCTTGGATATAGCGGCAATATCGAGAAAATTTTATATCTGTTCTAGCTATAAAATTTTCTTGGCGGTTTGTTCAATTTAGCAAGATTAAAATTTTGTGGCACAGGCAAAGAAAATTACTAAGGCAGCCAATATAGCAGTGACTGCCGCAATCACCATCTTTGCTATTGTAGCTTATAATTATTCCGAGCCGCCTCATAAACCTTATTCACGAACAGATTACAAACATTGGATAGACGCAGACAATGATTGCCAAAACACCAGGCAAGAAGTTTTAATTGAGGAGAGTTTAGAAGAAGCAAAGCTTGACGAACTTGGCTGTAGAGTGATTAAAGGAAAATGGTATGATCCATATACCGATAAATATTTCACCAATCCCAATGATTTAGATATAGATCATTTTGTGCCCCTGAAAGAAGTTGATATTAGCGGGGGATATCGATGGCCAAAAGAAAAAAAGATGAGCTATGCTAATGATTTGGTTGATCCAGAAGTTTTGATCGCCGTTGATAAAGCGGCTAATCGCGCTAAGGGCAGTAAAGATCCGTCAGAATGGATGCCGCCTAATAGCCAATATCAATGCGAATATATTAAAACTTGGCAGAAAATTAAGCGGAAATGGAAATTGGAAATGGATGAGAAAGAGCGAAAATTTTTAGAAGAAAAGAATAAAGAATGCGAAGCCAGTAATTTGTAACTAGGCTTAGTATAATGTAGGTAATAATTAAAATTTTTAGTACTCACCCAATTAAACAAGCGGCTTGGCGAATTTCTTATTCAGGGCTAGCTTTCCCAATTTAACCCCTAAACTTTCAAGCATGAAAGCGATCATAATGACCAAACCAGGTGATCTCAACGTTCTAGAACTAGTAGATCTGCCAATTCCCAAAATTAAATCTGGGAAAGAATTACTAATAAAATTACATGCCGCCGGCATTAACCCACTAGATACTAAACTACGCAAAAGCGCTTTATATTTTCCAGATAAATTGCCCGCAGTGCTTGGTTGCGAAGGGGCAGGCGTGGTTGAGGAAATTGGCAAAGAAGTAAAAAAATTTAAAATTGGCGATGAAATTTTTTTCTTTAACAGCAGCTGTTCTGTCGCTTGCTTTCATAACTGCTTGGGAATCGCTTTTTGATCGCGCAAAATTAAGGCCTAATCAAACAGTGTTAATTCATGGCGGTTCCGGCGGGGTAGGGCATTTGGCGGTGCAGCTTGCAATCAATATCGGCGCTAAAGTGGCGACCACAGCCAGTGGCAATAATCTGGATTATTTACAAAAATTAGGAGTTGAAAAAATTATCGATTACAAAAATGAAAATGTCAGCGAAGCCTGTTTTAAGTGGACGCAAGGCCAAGGCGTTGATGTAATTTTCGACAGTGTGGGTGGTGAGGTTTTTAATCAATCATTAACAATGACTTCGCTCTATGGCCAAATTGTTACTTTGTTGCACAGCCAATTTGACGAAAACCAATTAGCCCAAGCAAGGCAGCGTAATATTTCAATTCATTATTAAACCATGACTTCGCCACTACTTTTTGGAAAGCGCGAGGCGCGCTTGCATCAAACAGAAATTTTGCACAATGCAGCACGATTGATAAAAGCAGAAAAAATTAAAGTTCGCCTTTCGCATACTTTGCCTTTAGCAGAGGTTAAAAAAGCTCATGAATTAATAGAAAGCGGCAAAGCTAACGGAAAAGTTGCGCTGATTATATAATAAAACTCATGAATTTACAGCAGTTAATCAAAGACATCCAAGCCTGCATCCATTGCGCCAAAGAGCTTCCTTGTGGCCCGCGGCCGGTGTTGCGAGCTTGCGAATCGGCTTCGCTTTGCATAATTGGCCAAGCACCCGGCAGGAAAGTGCATGAAACCGGAATTCCGTGGAATGATCAATCAGGCGAGCGCTTGCGTAAATGGCTTGGGCTTACGCCAGAACAATTCTATAATACCAAAAAAGTTGCAATTACGCCAATGGGATTTTGTTATCCAGGAAGAGGCAAGTCAGGTGATATGCCCCCACGCCCCGAATGCGCCCCGCGCTGGCATGGCAAGCTGCGGGTGCACTTACCAAATCTTAAACTCACTTTGCTTATAGGTCAGTATGCACAAAAATTTTACTTGGGTAATCTTTGTAAAAAAACGCTTACAGAGACAGTAAAAGCCTGGAAAGAATATCTTCCTTTGGGCTATTTGCCATTAGTTCACCCTTCGCCGCGCAATCAGCTTTGGCTTAGAAGAAATCCGTGGTTTGAAGCAGAATTGGTGCCGGAGTTGCAGAAAAAAATTTCGGAAATTCTCCATTAATATTAGACTTATACACCAAACGGGTAAGTGTCATCTATTTCGCCCTTGTAAGATTTTGGCTTTATTTTCAAAGGCTCGACGGCAGTGGTTTCGTTGACGTAAATCAGCACGTCAAATTGTTTGGAAATTCGGACATGGTAATAATGGCTGAAACGCTCAGTTTCAGGAAGATAGATTACGCCGATGAAGCGCTGGAGAAGGGGACAATTTAAGTAATCACTTAATTCCTGATTATCCGCGAATTTCAAAATAAAATTTTTTACACCCCTCTGATGAAAAGTTTGATGAAACAAATATTCCACACTCTGTGGTAACGCCGGAAGCACAGTTTTGCGTTCAACAGGCATATCCCAATCAGAGGCGGCGGTTACGGTTCCCTGGTAAGTTGAAAAACCAATTAACAAAGCCTCAGCACCATATTTTTCCCGTACTAATTGCCCAAGATTTATTTCGCCTCTTTTGTTCATATCGGTGGCGCGCGCATCACCAATATGCGAATTATGGGCCCATACAATAATTTTGGCCGGTTTTTTTAAAATTTTTTCCAGATGGATTGATAAATTATCAAGAGTTTGAGCCATATGAATATCGCGGATATTCCACGAAGATCTTTCGCCGTAGTAAAGAGAGCGATAATATTCTTGCGCATCTTTAATCAAAATGGCATTTTGTTCGGCGCAAAAAAATTCTTCCTCTGCTGTAAAGCCATCTTTCTTTAAATATTCAAAAGCTTGCTGCCTTAGCTCTATCAATTGTTTTATAATTTTTTCTCGGCAGGAATTTTCTATGGCTTCTAACGCGGGGAACGAGCGCAAAGTAAAACTATCCAGGCAAGTATAGCGCTGGCGGGCCTTATCTGCAGCTGCTTTATCAATTTTTTTAAGATAAGAAATTACGGCGCTAATCGAGCTGTGCATGCTATAGAGATCAAGCCCATAGAAATGGGTTTTGGCGCTGTGAGTTAAATTATAATTACGCAGCCATTCAACAAAAGCTAAAACCTCTTTATTCTGCCACATCCACACCGGAAAGCGCTCAAATTTTGAGAGAGCATTAACGGCGTCGCCTTTGTAGTCAGAATGATTAATGTAGTAATTAACAAAGTAAGCATCGGGCCAATCCCCTTCAATTGCCACAGCAGAAAAACCATGATCTTCAATCAATCTTTTGGTAAGCTCGGCGCGGATTTGATAGAATTCTTTAGTGCCGTGAGTTGATTCGCCAATCAAAACAAATTTTTTATTTTTCGCCGTTTCAAGCAATGAATCATAATCTTTTTTATCACCAGTTAAAGGCTGGAGCGCTGTTTTGAGTAGATGAATCATCTCCTCGTCTGATTTCTTTTTCATCACATCCTCCTCAACTTTTTTAGGCCTTTTTTTCAATTCCTGCTATCCTCAATTTTGCATTCCAACCATTAAAATGCTTGATGCAAAAAGAAACTCTGTTGAATTAACCAACAAAAAAATTCTTCTGATGGAATTATCACCAGAATTTAAGCAACAAAAGAGGATCTTATGAATATTTTGGTTATAAATGCTGGCAGTTCTTCAATTAAGTTTGGCATTTTTGTTTTTGGTAATGGGGAGCAAATTTTTAAATCAGAAATTGCTCGGTCCTCTTCCATTGAGAAAGATTTAAAATTGGTGGCAGAAGCGGTTCGAGAAATTCATATTGATGCAATTGGGCATCGCGTGGTGCATGGCGGAGCTTCATTTCATAATAATGTGGTGATTGATGAGGCAGTAAAAAAAGCCATAAAATCGGCGGCAATTTTTGCGCCTTTGCATAATTCGATAGCGTTATTGGCTATTGAAGAAGCAGAAAAATCATGGCCTTCACTGCCGCATGTTGCCGTTTTTGATACGGAATTCCACCAAACTATACCACCTCGCGCTGCAGTTTATGCTGTTCCCAAGCAATGGCGCGATAGCGGTTTGAGAAGATATGGTTTTCATGGCACTTCGCACCGATATGTGATGGAAAGAGTGGTGGAAGAATTACAAACGCCAGCGGCAGATTTGCGAATTATCAGTTGCCATCTGGGTAATGGGGCCAGCGTGTGTGCAATTGATCGCGGTGTTTCAATCGATAATTCAATGGGGATAACCACGCTAGAGGGGCTAGTAATGGGCACGCGCTCTGGGGATGTCGATCCAGGAATTTTTTCATATTTAAATAAAAATCTTGGGCTTTCTCCTGAAGAAATTGAAGATGCTTTATATAATAAAAGCGGCTTGTTAGCGCTGGCGGGAAGCAAAGATATGCGTGACATTGAAAAGAAAGCAGGCGAGGGCAACAAAGATGCCCAATTGGCAATAAATATTTATGCTTATCGTATTCGTAAATATATTGGCGCTTATGCTGCGGCGATGAGTGGCTTTGATGTTTTAGCTTTTACTGGCGGCATTGGCGAAAATTCCGCTTCAATGCGCAAGCGCGTTTGTCTTGGGTTGGAATTTCTCGGCCTTTATTTTGACGATGATAAAAACACTCAAATTAAGCTCACCGGATTTGAAGCGCCACAGCTGCAATTATCTAATTCACGGATAAAAGTTTTAGTAACACAAACCCGCGAGCAATGGATGATTGCAAAAGAGGCTCATCGAATTTTGTTTGGCGATAAACTTAAAATTCCTACTGAAAATTTAAAAATCCCGGTTGCGGTTTCTGCACATCATGTTCATTTAACGCAGGATTCCGTGGAGAAGCTTTTTGGCCCTGGTTACCAGCTAAAAAAATTACGACCATTGCATCAAGCAAAAGAATGGGCGGCTGAAGAGCGTGTGGATGTTATTGGGCCGCGTGGCAAGTTAACAGGAGTGCGGGTTTTGGGCCCATGCCGTGCTAATAATCAAATCGAAGTTTCTGAAACTGAATCTTTTATTTTAGGATTAGATATTCCGGTTCGCTTATCGGGCGATATTGCAGAAACGCCAACGGTCATCTTGCAAGGCCCTGCGGGTTCAATAAAAACTAACGGCATCATAATTCCGCAGCGCCATATTCACATGAGTTTGGATGAGGCAAAAAAATTTGGTTTAAAAAATGGCGATGTTGTGGAAGTTGAAATTATGTCCAAAACCAGCGGTCTTATATTCCGCAATGTAATTGTTCGTGCTAATCCGGACTATTCTTTAGAGATGCATCTTAACACTGACGAAGCTAATGCTGCAAATATCGCCCATGGTGATGAGGGAGAGTTGATTATTACTGATAACATGATTCAGATTAATTCCAAATCTCGGTAAAAGAATTTAAACAAAATTTTTGCTGCATATGTCTGAAGAAAAAATTTTATATCAAGGCAATTGGCTTAATTTCTGCAAGACGGATAATTATGAATATGTAAAGCGTAAAAAATGCAGCGGAGTGGCGATAATTATAGCGGTTAATGAAGATAATAAACTTATCTTAACCAAGCAGCATAGAATAGCAGTGAATGGCCAGGTATTAGAGCTTCCGGCCGGGTTGGTGGGTGATGAAGAGAATCAGGAAAATGAATCCAATATTAATGCTGCTAAAAGAGAATTACTTGAAGAAACCGGTTATGAAGCGCGCAGTATAAGGGAAGTGGCAGAAGGGCCAATTTCACCAGGGCTTAGTAATGAAGTTATGACATTTTTTTACACGGACGACATCGTAAAAAAGCATAATGGCGGCGGCAATGAAAGCGAAAATATCACAGTTTGTGAAGTTGCCCTTAGTAAGCTTGATGAATATATAAAGCGCAGTGCTAAGCAAGGCCTGTTAATCGACAGCAAGATATATATAGCGCGCTATTTCGTGGAAAAATTTCTGTCTAAAAAATTAGGCGTTTTATAATTGCATGAATGTCTTTGATCCAAAGAAGTTTTAGTGAGTAATTACTTCCATTTTATGTTACACCCCATGGAAGGATATTGCTGATCAGATATTTGTTTTCCTGCCAAAAAATCCTCAATGGCGTTTCTCAAATCTTTTCCCGTAACTTCCTT
Source organism: uncultured Rhizobium sp. (assembly GCA_964502375.1). Classification (GTDB taxonomy): domain Bacteria; phylum Pseudomonadota; class Alphaproteobacteria; order Rickettsiales; family UBA1997; genus UBA2645. The sequence goes on from CAZCWN010000013.1 coordinate 16,242, forward strand.
ATTACTACCAGGTGAAGAATCATCAAGCCGGCCGCGATATATTAGAGAATTGTTTTTATCAAAAAGGTAAAATTCTGGTGTGCAGGCTGCTTTATATTTTTTTGCGATATCCTGAGTTTCGTCATAAAGATAAGGAAAACGAAAATCCAATTTTTGGGCTAGGGCTTTCATTTTTTGCGGTGAATCTTCGGGATAATTCACGACGTCATTAGAGCTTATTGCAACAAACTCTATTTGGGGCAGATATTTGTTGGTAATATCTATTATTTGTTGATGATAATGAATGACATAAGGGCAGTGATTACAAATGAACATTATCACTTTACCTTTGTCTTTTGACAAAAAATCTGAGCTAAATTTTTGGTTATCGATTACATTTATTAGCTCAAATTCAGGCAGCTTAGTGCCTAATTCAAGCATCTTTGAATAAGTTAGAGCCATAGGGGTAAATTTTGTTTATTGAGTTATTAATAAAGAAGTTAGCTGTAATAATTTTTTAAAGATCTCACTCGCAAAGCTTATTAAAAATTGTTAGAGCTGTTACAAAATATTTATGCTATCAAAATAATGAATCTGTGCTCTTTTGGGCAAAAGTGATAATAAATTCTTGATTAATTTCTTCTAAGCTGGTTAGGGTTTCATCGTTATTTTTAAAGAAGCCAAAGCTTGTGTTGTGGTGGTTTCCTTTAGAAATAATTTCCCATCAATTTAAGAATTGGTTAAAAGCGCAAATATATCGTAAAGTTTAAGTGCAGTAAAAGTTGATTCCACAATGTTAAACTAACTCAATTAAAAGGAGGACTTATGGTTACAATGGTCGGAAAAACAGAAGATACAGCAGAAGGTTTACTCTCAAATCTTATAAAGTTAGATTACGACGCAGCAGAGGCATATGAAGCAGCTATCAATCGTTTAGAAAATGAAAAATATAAAACTAAACTAAGAGCTTTTCACCAAGACCACATAAGACATACGGAAAATTTAGGGCAAATATTACAAAAAATGCATAAGAATGTTCCAACTGGCCCTGATGAAAAGCGATTTCTTACCCAAGGTAAAGTGGTTCTTGCCAATCTCTTTGGGGATAAAGCTATTCTACGGGCTATGAGGAGCAACGAAGATGACACCAATACTGCATATGAAAATGCCCTAAAGCATGAGAAAGTCACTCCTGAAATTCGAAAAATATTGGAGGAAAATTTGAAAGATGAAAGAAACCACCGGAAGTGGATTATGGATGAAATTGAAAAAGATGATTAATTTCTTCCTCTGTAAAGAGCTTTTATAAATTACTTAGGGCTTGCCGTTATAGCTCTCCAAATTGAATCGGAGGGCTTGATGGCAAGCCCTAAAATTTTTCTCTTAAATGTTTTTTTAAGTAGAGAGGAAAATTAAATATCAGCAAAAATTGGTTAATTAGTGGGGTTTTATAATGCAGAAAAATAGCTTATAAAAAATGCACAGAAGACTGAAAAAAATTTTCATGATCAAATTTTAGTTCTACTTTACCTTATTTGAACAAGAGCTATTTATGTAATTCTAATGCGTCCCCAGAAAAATGTGTCTCTAGCAAATAATTCATAAAATTGGAAATGCCGATAAAAATAAAATACCTAACCCACCTCATCCTTTTTTTAATAATTAGTTGTTCTCCTAAAGAGCATGAGCTTTATTCCCAAAAGCCGGCTTTCTATTCTTATGTTATTGGGGATGTAAATAAAGAGCAGGCGAGCACTGCCTATAATCAAGATGTTTATATAATTCCTGCCAGTTGTCAGAAAACAATTACCGCTTTGGTTGCCTACAAAGATTTGGGCAGTGAATATGTTTATCAAACAAAAGTTTACGTAACCAAAAAGAAGGACGAAATCGAAAACGTGATAATAAAATTTTCTGGAGATCCTAGTTTAACTTCAGAGAAATTATCCAACCTTCTTGAGCCTTTGAAACACTACAATATTAAAGGCAGAATTATTATTGATGCTTCTAAATTTAAAACGCCGCCTTTTTCAAATAATAATATAATTGATGATATAGGCAGGGGATATTCCCCGCCGGTTTCCTCAGCGAATCTGGATGGAAATTTGATTAATGTCGCGATTATATTTGATAAACTCACTCAACAAATAATGGTGAAAAATGATGCAGAATATTTGGTTGAGAAGGATATAAAAATTTCTTCAGAAGAGACATCAATAAAGTTTGAGTGGCAAGGAAATACAATTAAAGCAAGCGGCAATATTAAATTTAATCAAGAGCCTCTAACATTTAAACTTTCACCGCCCGACATTGATTTTTATCTTCTAAAAAAGATTAAAAAAATACTTAAGGCAGAAGATATAAAAGGGCAGCTAGTGGTGATAAAAGAAAGCTCCAAAATCCCGAGCAACGGTGAATTACTGTTAGAATCAACATCTCAGCCTTTAAAGAAAATTATTCCTCCAGCATTGAAAAAATCTGATAATATGGTTTTTGATAGTCTGTATTTAACTATCATCAATAATTACGATCAGTTTAATAACCTTGGTGGAATCAAGGAGTGGAAAGAGGGCGACGCTATTATGAAATTATTGGTCAAAAAATATTTTGACGTTGATATGGAAGATACCTTGATTGTGGATGGCTCAGGGCTTTCAAGATATAATAGAATTAAAACTAAAACATTATTCACGCTTATTAAAAAGGGTTATAGCGTAAAAGAATTCGTGGATGCCCTGCCAAAGCCCTCTGAAACTGACACATCTCTTGAAAAAAGAAATTCCCTTCTATCCACTATTCGCGCCAAAACGGGCACTATGTCTGGCGTTAGCTGTCTTTGTGGTTATAATATTAATGGCAAGTCAGTTAAGGCCTTCACCGTTATTGCTAATAGTTTTAATCCTCCGCTTAGAGATATTTTTAAGGTGCAAGATCAATTTATAAATTCGCAAGTGAAGTAAATTACTCGAATTTAAAAAAGTGATTCTTACCCTTGATAAATTTCAATTTTATTCCTCTAAACCTAAATATTTGCCAAAACCAATATAAGCTTGTTAATAAGCAGCGCCCTAATGCTTTGGTGGTGTAATCTCGCGCTTCTTTTCTTTTGGTTGATTATCAGAAAAATTATTGTGAATTTCATTTTGCTCTTCTTGGTCTTCTGTCCAATTTTCGCTTAAAGTGTCGTCTTCTTCAGAAGTAATAAATTTTTCGTGCAATTTTTTTCTTTTTACGGCTTCAGAATTTTCTTCGAATTCTTCTGTGAAGTTACCGGCATAAACTAGATCATTTTTAGGAACTGGTTTAGAATCGCGTGGTGTTGGAGTGGTGTTATTTTTCTTCTTTTCCATAAAAACCTCCTTTTTTTATAAATATGAAGAATCTTTAATGTTGGCTAATGTTGATTTGGCGCTAATTCATTAAGAAGTTGTAATATGAGATAAGAGTCACTTTCATTTCAAAAAACTAAGCTCAATAAGCACATATATAATGGAATGGCAACAAACTTTTCTAAAAGAAAACAGGCAATTTTGATATGTAATTATTTATAAAAGGCGGGAATTAGAAATTGAAAATCTTAGTAATAAAAAATTAGGCCTAAATAATTTTGGATTCTTCACTCTTTAAGTGCCTTTCGCTTTGAATGAATTTCAAATTTTTACACAAAAAATTTTTCCAAATTTATTAAAAATTTCTTACGCAGCTCTACAAAATTATGCTTTGCCAAGACATGGGTTAAAAACTAGCTTTATCAATTTTTAATGTTTTTTCATTTTTGTTTTTCTGATTTTTAAATGAGTGTTTTAATTGACAATCACATCAGAAATATCTTTATTGTGCGCACAATTCACTACTTTCTCTCTTCTTAATATTACTATTAAATAAAGCTTACTCCCACTGTTGTAGGATATAGTTTTTAAGTTGATCAAATTTTTCTGATTTTAAGGAGCGAGAGACCAAACCATCTACCACCACAGGCTCCCACCACGTTTTATAAAGTCACAGTTTTATAAAGTCACAAGCGGCAAAGACAAATCCATCTAAAAATTTTGTTTGTTAAAGCTTTGCTAAGCTTTAAATATTAATTCAGATTTCAGAAGTGTGGGTGATGGAAAAATCTCTTCCTACCGATTTATTTATTCAATCATCATTTTGGAGTTCAAAGCTGGAAAGCCTTTCGCATCCTGTTGCTATAAGGATGGCGCAAGATTTAGATTCAACAGGGCCGCTGGGAATTGGTGATGGAGCAAAGCCTTTTTGGAAGGGCTTTAAACATGATTATGGTAATAAAGATTCTAACATCGATTTCCTTTTTAGAGTTAAAAAAAAGCATCCGCAAAAAATTGTTCTTATCCAAATAGGAGAATTTTACGAAACTTGGGGAATAGATTCGGTTTTTTTAGTTGAGCATTGTGGCATAAATAGAATGGGCAGAAAGGGCCCGAGAGCAGGGATGCCGCTTGCTAATATTCAATCTGTTCTAGATGATTTGACCGAAGCCGGGTTTTCAGTTGTGGTTTGTGAACAAGCGGATGATATTCATAAAAAAGGGCGGAAAATAAGATTCATTTCAGAGGTAATAACCCCTTCATCTCCTACTTACACCTATGGCCTGGCTATGAGCCATAAAGCCAATATATGTTTTCCTGAAGCGCCTCCTGAATTTGGAATAGCAGTGAATAGCAAAGGGGTGAAGGTTGTAGAAATTAATCCTGATTTGAGAACTTCACTGGTTTTAGAAGGCTTAACTGAAGAAGCGGCGATTATACGGCTTAACAAATATAGCGGACGTATGAATCGGGTTTTTTTACATGAAAAAACTCCGAAACCTCTTTTGGATGCAGCAAATCTGAAATTTCAGAATTTAGTAAGAATATCTGGTTATTCCTCTAGGGCTTTTTCAAAGCGTATGGAAGAGTTAATAAAAATTGATTTGGGCTTAGACGCAAATATTGCTTTCTTAAGAACAGAGCCGGTGCGGGTAAAAGATTGCCCTAATCCTCTTTATCAGCAGACAGCCGAACAAATCGGCATTTTACCAAAAAGAGGTATTCCTGATCTTATTCAATTGATGTTGCCTAAAGGCAGCCCGGCCACTTGCAAATATATTGTTCGCAATCTTTTACTTAACCCGCCGCCAAAACAATATGCAGATAGTTTAAGGCAAGCTATTATAGAGTTGCGATTAAATGATAAACAGCTGCCCACATTGATTGTATCAAACCCTGTAAGATATATAAAAACTCTTAACAAAAACGAAGCCCATCCGGAAATTTTAAAAGATTTGCTTTGTCTTGCAGAAATTTTTCTAAACTGCCAAACAAATCTGTCTAAAAGTTTTATCAAAAATACTTTAGAAATAGTTTCTTATATCTCTTCAATAAAGGCGGAAGCGGATATTTTACAGAGCGTAAGCAAGAAGATAATCGATATACTTTCAACAATTTTGCCAACAGAAGAAGATTTGGCATATGTTCCAAAAAGTGAGTTGGTTCCGGCAACTTTATTTGAGCGTATTGAAGAAGAATTCAGGGGAAGAATTTCTAAAACTTCAAATGAAAAAATTTCAGAGCTCTATGATAAAGCAGAAAAAGCGGCGAAGAAATATGAAGAAGCTTTGAAGGAAAATCTTACTTCTATTATTGAATCTGGCGAAGAAGAAAAAGGGAAAAGAGCCAGAAAATTAGCGCTTTCCTACGATATTCATAATCACGCAATTTGGATGCTGGGTAGTGTAAATCCAAAAACTATTCAACAACATAAGTTGATAAGGCCAATTGATCGCTATGGCAAAGAAGTTAAGGACAGATGGACAACAAAAGAAGTGGAAGATGCTTTAGAAGAATATAAAGAAATAGCCGCCACCACTTATGAAGCGATTAAACAAGTTTTAAAGAAAGCATCGAAAGACCTTGCTCCTTATTGTTTGCCAATCATTCATCTGGCAACATTTTCTAATCTTGTTAAGATGCTTTATCTTCACATCAAAGAGTGCCAGCCAAGGAATTGGACGACAAACTTTATTAGCGGCCAATGTGAAACGGATAAAATTTCATCAGAAATTTCTCTGGAGGATTTTTTTCCTTATTGGATGAAGCCCGGCGAGGCAATTACAAATTCACTTAGCTTTGATGGCACTTGTTTGTTAACCGGACATAACATGTCTGGAAAATCAACGCTTATTAGATCTCTTGCGGCCGTAACTCTTCTTGGCTCAGCGGGTTTCATGTTTCCAGCTAAAAAGCTTATTATATCAGAAGAGATAGATGGATGGTTTGTGAGAACTGGGGCAGGGGACGATCCAGAAGCCGGGTTTTCCGCCTTCGCTGTAGAAATGGCGGATATAAAAGTTGCGCTTAGAGATGCTTCACACAAAAGTTTTTTGCTTATTGATGAACTTGGCAAAGGCACAGAGTCAAAGGCTGGACATGCAATTGCTGCTAGCGTTTTGGAACATCTTACTCAAAGAAATATTAGATCAATTTTTGCCACCCATTGGCATGAAATTTTTGTTAACCCGACAGTTCAATTAAAAAATATAAGGCTAATTAAAATGCGCTGTGACGGTAATATTCCGACTTATGAAGCAGTGGATGGGGTAGATTTAAATTCCTCCGCTTTTTATACGGCATTAAAAATTGGTGTAGATAAAGGGATAGTGGCAAGAGCTGAAGAAATAGCTAAAGGATATGATCAGGGATATGATTGGTTTGCAGATTTAAGTTACAAAAATTCTTTAGAAAATAATTCTGCTGAAACTTTCTTAAATAACAAAAGTGAATCCGAGCTTATAAAAGAAATATTGGCTTTAACTGCCAAGGCAGAATTGTCGCAAGTGAGGAGCCTTAAAGAAAATGAAACTCCGCCTTTAAATGATATTGGTTATAGCATTGTTTATATCCTTAGAACGGCAAATAATTTTTTCTATGCCGGGGAAACCGACAATTTTTTCTATAGAGTTAATGCGCACAGAAATCGGCTGATGAATGATAAATGTGAATTTTTTTATGTGGCTATCAAAGAAGGAAAAAGCCAAGCCCGCCAAATTGAGCAACAACTTATAACCAAATTAAAAAATAGCGGCTTTCCGATGATTTCTATATATGACGCAAGAAATTCAAATTTTGGTATGTTGGGTGGAGTTGCTAAAAATTGATGTGTTGCCCTGTTAGATATTTTTAACCAAATCGCCGAGACATTTTTTATTTTGTCCCAAAATTATCATTTTAATCACCTGCTTTGTTTTTTCTTGTTTTGAGTTGATCGTGCGGCAGAATTTTGTGGTTTAGTTTAATAGTTAATCAAAATTTGAGAATGTTTATGGCAGAAATAAAAACTTGCACAAGGTGCATCCTCACTTCCCAAATTCCAAACATTTCGTTTGACAAAGATAACGTCTGTAATTTCTGTCTAGAGTACGAAGAAGAAAAAAAATATCTTGATCGAGATTACGAAGCTCTCGAGAAAAAAATGCTCTCAACGCTTACGGTAAGTAAGAAACATCCTTATGACTGCATGGTGCTTTATAGTGGAGGAAAAGATAGCACTTACATGCTTTATCGCCTTGCCAATCACTATAAACTCAGAGTTCTTGCTTTCACTTTCGACAATCATTTTATACCGCCAGAAACCTATGCGAACGTGGATAGGGTGCTTAAGAAAATCAATGTTGATCACATAATTTATAAACCGTCTTGGGATCTCAATAAAACGATTTTTAACGCCAGTTTCCAAAGTTCTGCCTTACAGGAACGATCAAAGGAATTGGCTTTTATGATTGGTCATGCGTGCTGGCCTTGTTTTACGCAGATTGCTTTACATTCATTTAAACTTGCTGCTGAAAAAAATATTCCAAATGTTGTTGTCGGCACAACTCCGGGGCAATTAAGGCAAAAGAACTACGACTTAAAATCCAAGTTTAATGGCTTGTCCGATGCGCATAAACACATGATTGCGCCAATGATTAATTTGTTAAAAGCTCTTGGAAGAAAAGATGCTATAGAGGCCCTTGATGCTTCTCTGTGGACAAAATTAAAAATCGCCAGAATGAATCTCGTCCCATTTTTTGAATATAACAAATATAACGAGCAGCATGTTTATGAAACTATTACTAACGAACTTGATTGGCGAAAAACTAAAAGCACGGATTCTTGTTCTACGAACTGTCAGCTAAATTCGCTTGGAATTGCGATTCATCAGAAAAAATACAATCTGCATCCTTATGTTATTCCTCTTGCTAGAGATGTGCGGGAAGGTTTGATGACACGCGATGAAGCTTTGGAAGCTGTGGGGGGTTTAGTTAATGATAAGCTCGTTGACCATATCGCTGGCAGTTTCGGGCTCGACTTGAACAAAATTTAAATTTTTGTATTGCGAGGGTTCGGTTATCAAGTCGCCATTCTTTCCTGAAAAGGGCCCAAGTTTGAATTGGTGTTTGTCTAAAAGCCTATCTACTAGGTCAATTTTTTCTACATCAGGGATTCCTGTTACAAAATCCTGATTAATTCCTTCTTTCCAAGATACATAACCTTCAGCACAGCAAGTATAACAATCTTGCATACTTGGCAGCCTAAAAGGGAAATCAGTGTTAAATCCTTCTGGCCCTCTAGCATAGCATTCTATATATAGAGTGTCATTCCTTGCGCCTAATTCTGCCTCAAGACTGGCAGCACGTGGATGCGAATCATCAACCCAGAATTTAGCCTTTTTTAGATCATTTTCAGTGAGATAAGGAACGCTATTATTACTGACTAAAATTGCGCCATCAAATTGCGGTAGGGATGTAGATTCTTCAAAGCAATAAATAGAAATTTTTAAATCTTTGCGTTTCGTGATCTTAAGAAGTTCTTCGGCCTGTGTTTTTAACAGAGCCATTTTATCGTAAAGGTCGATAAGGATAATTTCTTGAGGAGGTGATGAATAAGCAATAAATTGACTGACAGCTTTTCCAAGCCTTCCGGCTGCGCCAAATATTGCCAGTTTGATATTGTTATAATTGCAGCCGGTTTTTTCGCAGGCATATACTGCCCATTTCTTAAGTGTGGCCGCTGTTGCAGCATGGCCGGTGGTAATAAAAGGATTAGATAAAGGTCTTGGCAATTTTCCATAGTTACAAATGTAAGGCGTGGAAGCCCCCATTGCTACCATTTTTATATTGCATTGATTTGCTAATTCTAAGGCAGGAAAAAACTGTTTTTCTCTAAACTCCCTTATTCCTTTTGGGCTTCCAATCCATAAATCTATTGGAACCGGCATCACGATATTTGCTCCTACAGCTTTGCCTCCCACGTAAATTAAAGAGGGAATAAAAGGTTTAGTTTTCCATAACTTTGACTCAAATGATGGGCTCGGTGGTTGAGCATTATGAAAAATGAAATGCAATGTTTGCCAATCAGTTGCATGAAACAAAAAACCGAATCCACCTTCTTTTGGCAGTATAGATCTGACGTGGTCTGGTGAAAGATCACGCTTTAATTCTAATTTCTCTATTTTCATGCTCACCTCCTAATAGAAAAAATCTCAATAATTTAGTAAGAATTTAATAACTAGGAGATGAGTTAAGACTTTCACGTATTTTTATAGTTTTGATGGTGGGGTAAGTTATTATTGTATCGAAAAGAGTCTTTGAGATTTTTTTACAGCGTTTAATTAGCTATTTTTGTCCGCTAGAAAGATTAAGGATTTCTAAATTGTCTCGTTCTGAGCCCTTATTTCTGTAAATATTTTCCTTATTCTTATTCAATAGTAAGCTGCTTGGCCAGCTAATGGTTTTTGGTTTAAAAGAAAAACCAAAGATTTGATAAAATTAAAAAGAATTTTGTAAAGCAGTGAAGTTTAAAATTAGGCAATATTTAAAAAATGCCTTTGCTAAAGGAACTACTATAAATGACTACAATCTAAAAGCTCTGGTTTTTGTAGGAAGTTTGGGGCACCCGTTATTTGCATTCATGCATTTGTATATATTTAAAATGCCGTGGGATAACTTTGCCCTTAAATTTTCTGCTGGTTTGGTGTGTTTATTATTAGCTACAAAAGATTATTGGCCTAGGAGAATTAAGCCTCTATTTCCACTATATTGGCATTTCATGCTGATTTACAATCTTCCTTTTTTGGTGGGTTTAACCGCATTAAATAATAATTTTATTAAAACATGGTTTTTATGGGAGCTAATCATGCTCTACATCCTAATCATGTTTGTGCCTCATTGGCTTATCTTTCTTATCGATCTAGCAATAGGCACCTTACTTGCACTGCTTTGTCATAGTGTGATTTATGGTAAGACTATTATTGGGCCGGTATTATTCTCACTTAATTCTGGCCTTGATTTATTCTTATATTTGTTGACCTTCGGCTTTGCTATTATCTCGGGGTTAATTTTTAGTTATAGTAATGCCAAAGGAGCAGCCGCAGAAGAAAGAGCAAAGATTTTCAAATCTCTTGCTGGCTCAATAGCCCATGAACTTAGAAATCCACTTAACACTATAAATCTGATCGGAAATCAAATAAACGAGCTATTAACTAAGAAGCAACCTGAGTCAATTATTTCTCCTAGTACGGTCATTGTTCCCAGTGCGAAAGCGCAACTTCTTGATCTTACTTCCAACATATCTGATGCTGTATCCGGGGCTAATAATATCATCAATATCATCTTAAGTGATTTAAGCGAAAAGTCTCTTACTGAAGATGACTTTTCTTACTTGAAGCCAAGTGAAATTTTGCCGCAAATATTAAATAAATATGGCTACAAAAATGAAAACGAGCGATCAAAAGTAAAATTGTTATTATCTGGGCAAGATGAAGATAATCAGATATTTAAAGCCATTTCTGATCGTTTTACTTTTATCATTTACAACCTTCTTAAGAATGCTCTTCATTATTTAAACCAATATCCGGAATCTGTGGTTACAGTTGGGAACGAAAGAAGAGAGATCGAAGGAAAAGAATATAACATTATCTATGTTCATGACACCGGCCCTGGCATTCTTCCTCACATAATTCCAAAATTATTTGATGATTTTTATACATCCGGCAAGAAAGAAGGGACAGGGCTTGGTCTGGCTTTCTGCAAAAGAAACATGAAAATTTTTGGTGGTGATATAATTTGTGAATCAGAGTTTGGTAAATGGACTAAATTTTCTTTATTGTTTCCAACACTTTCTGAAGAAGAAATCACCAGTGCAAAAATAGAGGCCAAAAAGAAAAAAATTCTTTTGGTAGATGGCAAAGAAATTAACCTGATTACTACAAAATCAAAAATAGAAAAAATTCTGTTACACATTCATTGTGACATTGCTATGTGCGCTAAAGAAGCTGTAAACATGGCCAAAGAAAACAGATATCACTTGGTTCTTATGGATATTCAAATGCCTGAAATTGGCGGGATTGAGACGGCGAAAGAAATAAGAACTTATAATCAGGGGGTTCCTATAATTGCTCTAACTTCTTTGAGCAAAGATTTATTCCTAAAAGAAATTGAAGAGAACGCAGAGGGTAATGATTTTAACTATTATCTAAACAAGTCATCTGCTGACAACATACTTTATCGAAGCTTAAATAAATGGATTATCGATCTTGAGGATGATCTATCTTATCTTGGCACCAAAGAAGAATGTCTAAAAATTCTTAAAGGGAAAAAAGTTATTTTAGCTGATGATCAACAGCTTAATCGCATTGTGACTAGAAAGGTGCTTGAGTCTTGTGGGCTAAAAGTAACAGAAGCAAATGATGGTAGAGAGCTGTTAGAAATCTATCAAGAAAGTTTAGATAGTAATGGTAATTCAGATTTTGATATAATCGTAACTGATATAAATATGCCGCCATATAATGGTGATGAAGCGGCACAGGCAATTAGGAAAATAGAAGCTTCATATGACACTAGTCCTCAAGATGAGATGCCGATAATAGCCTTAAGTGGTAATGGAGAAAAAGAAGATATATATCATTACTTCAATTGCCAAATGACTGATTATTTTATCAAAGGTCAGAATCCGGAATTACTTTTAAAAATAATGGCGAATTATTTGGCAAGAAAGAATGACGACCCAAGCAATGATTATTTATCTGAATTCAAAATTTTTAACCAAAATGCCCTTGATTATTTTAACAAAGAAGATCGCGAGAAACTGTTAAATCTTTTCTTGAAAGATAGCTTCGACACAATCTCGAAGATCAAAGAGAAGGAAAAAACCGGCGATATAAAACAGCTGCTATTTTATATTCACTCACTCAAGGGAACATCTGCAAGTATGGGAGCAGAAAGATTATCTTACTATCTCAAAAGGACAGAACCAATAATCAGAAATGGAAGCTTGCCAGAAAATTGGATGGAGGAGTTTGAAATGGTTTGTTTAGAGCTCGTAAAAGAAATTAGCTCCTTACTTAATAATTAAGCCAAAAAGCACAGAGTTGGGTTTCTTGAGTTGGTGAGGAGACAATAAGAAATAGCTTTCTTTGTACGCCTTGCCCAAGCGTGACTTGTAATAGCTCAAACTTGATCTGACACTCCGAATTTTCAGGCAGTCAAATTTTGT
>CAZCWN010000014.1:0-27907 GCA_964502375.1 uncultured Rhizobium sp.
AGATTTGGTTTTAACTGAAAGTAAATATGCAAGGTTAGTTTAGTATGCTATAGTAAGCTGCGACAGCAATGTTTCTTAAGAAAAATGCGGTGTGGCAGAAATTGAATATTCAGCGCCTACGAATCTCCAAAAATCTGCCCAAAAATGTGGCCAATATTTTTAGTGTGATAGTTTAGATCGAAAATTTCGGTTAATTTTTCTTCGCTGATTTTTCCCTTAACTTCTGGGTCTTTTTTAAGTAGCTCTAGGAAATCAACATTTTCCTGCCAAACCTTCATGGCGTTGGTTTGGACTATGCGATAAGCATCCTCGCGCGAGATTTTAGCTTCTTCAATCAAAGTTAATAAAACGCGCTGTGAAAAAACTAAACCCTTCAAGCGCTCAAGGTTTTTCTGCATATTTTGCGGATAAATCAGCAGATTTTCGATCATATTTGCAAGACGCATCAAGGCGAAATCAAGAGTTACCGTGGCATCAGGAGCTATCATTCTTTCAACTGAAGAATGAGAAATATCGCGCTCATGCCATAGGGCAACGTTCTCCAGGGCGGGAACTACAGCGCTGCGCACAATTCTAGCAAGGCCAGTCAGATTTTCGCTTAATACCGGATTTCTTTTATGCGGCATGGCGGAACTGCCTTTTTGGCCTTTAGAAAAAAATTCTTCTACTTCCAAAACTTCAGTTCTTTGCAAATGGCGAATCTCCACTGCTAAATTTTCAATGGATGAAGCGATAATACCAAGAGTGGCAAAAAACGCGGCGTGACGATCCCTTGGAATCACTTGGCTAGAAACCCCTTCTTGTTCAAGGCACAATTTTTCTGCCACATATTCTTGCACAAAGGGATCAACATTGGCGAAGGTTCCAACCGCTCCGGAAATGGCGCAAACTGCGATTTCTTTTTTTGCCATTTTTAGGCGTTCTAAATTCCTGGCAAATTCCGCGTAAAAGCGCCCTAGCTTTAGACCGAAGGTTACTGGTTCTGCGTGAATACCGTGCGAGCGGCCAACGCAAACTGTATTTTTATGTTCTAATGCGCGTTTTTTTAATGCAGATAGAAGACGCTCAAGGTCAGCAATTAAAATGTCGGAGGCTTGAGCCAATTGTACGGAAAGACAGGTATCAAGCACGTCAGAACTGGTCATGCCCAAATGAATGAAGCGTGAATTTTCACCAACCAATTCCGCTAGATGCGTTAAAAACGCGATTACGTCATGCTTGGTTACGGCTTCAATTTCATCAATGCGATTGGCATCAAATTTTCCGCCAGATTTTTTAAAATTTTCACGAATTCGTTCAGAAGTGCCAGCAGGTGCAATGCCAAGTTTTTCAAGGGCTTCAAGAGCATAAATTTCAATATCAAACCAAATTTGATATTTGTTTTCCTGCGACCAAATTTTGGTCATTTCAGGGCGCGAATAGCGTGGGATCATGTTTTAGAGAACTATAAAATAAATTTGGAGAGATCGGTTTTGCCAGAAATCAAATCGCCCAGATGATCATCGACATATTTTTGGTCGATAGTAACAGAAGTGCCAGCTTTCAGTTCTGTGGCCTCAAAACTTATATCTTCGAGAATTTTTTCTAGCATTGTGTGCAATCTGCGCGCGCCGATATTTTCAATTTCGCCATTAACTTTGTAAGCAACTTTGGCAACTTGTTTTATACCATCTTCGGTGAAAATAAGTTTAATATTTTCAACGCCTATCAAAGCGCTATATTGCTTGATTAGGCTGGCTTCTGGCTCAATTAAAATGCGATTTAGATCTTCTTCACTTAAAGCTTTGAGCTGCACTCTAATTGGGAAGCGCCCTTGTAATTCGGGCAATAAATCAGATGGTTTAGCAGCGTGAAAGGCGCCAGAGGCGATGAATAAAATATGGTCGGTTTTGATGATGCCATATTTGGTGGTGATAGCCGTTCCTTCAACTAATGGTAATAAATCGCGCTGAACGCCTTCGCGGCTGACGTCGCCACCTTTGATGCTGCCGCGTCCAGAAATTTTATCAATTTCATCGATGAAAACTATGCCGTCATTTTCTACTGATTTCATAGCGTTTTTAATGACTTTATCTTCATCAATCATTTTTTCAGATTCTTCGTCGATCAGCGTTTTCATTGCGTCTTCAACATTCATGCGGGCTCTTTTGGTTTTTTCTCCACCAATGGCTTTGCCAATCATTTCTCCGATATTAATCATGCCTACTTGGCCGCCCGGAATATCGAAACTGCTGGAAAAACCTGGGCCAGAGTCAACTATTTCAATTTCAATTTCGCGATCATTCATCTCGCCATTATCAAGCATCTGCGAAAATTTTTCTTTGGTTTCATCGAGGGCATTTTCGCCAACCAGGCTTTTCAGAATCCGTTTTTTAGCATGTTTTTCGGCCTTTTCAAAAATCTCTTTTTTCATCTCATGCTTGTTATGCTTGATAGCCACTTCAAGCAGATCGCGGATTATTGAATCAACATCGCGACCAACATAACCAACTTCAGTGAATTTAGTAGCCTCAACCTTGATGAATGGGGCATTGGCAAGCTTGGCCAAGCGTCTTGCCACTTCGGTTTTTCCAACGCCGGTGGGGCCAATCATTAAAATATTTTTTGGGACAATTTCTTCGCGTAGCGGGCTTTCTATTAACTTACGTCGATAACGATTGCGCAGGGCTATTGCTACAGCTTTTTTTGCTTCATTTTGGCCAACTATATAGCGGTTTAATTCATCAACTATTTGTTTTGGTGTAAGGCCAAGGGCAGGGTTTCTAGGCTGTTCTTTTTCTGCATTTCTAGAGTTTCTTTTCATTTCCTTTTTGTTCTTTGTGTTTTTGTGAATTTTTCAGGCCTGAGTTAGGGCCGTTATATGTAGAAACGTTCAGTAAAAATACTAGTAGCAGGATTACTAAACTGGTAAAAAAAATTATTAAAAAAACTTTCATAAATGTTCCAAGATCTCAACTATTGAATCTTGCAGCTCTTTAATTCCATAACCATGAAGACTGCTAACACTTATAATTTCTGGATGGGCGGCTGGCCATTTTAAAATTTCTTTAGTAATTTTCTCGCTCGCTTCTTTTTGTTTTTCTTTACTAAGCTTATCAATTTTAGTTAGCACAATCTGAAACGATACTGCCGAAAAATTAAGAATATTGATCATTTCGCGATCTGCTTCTTTCAGGCCTTTGATTGGATCAATTAACAAGAAAAGGCGTTTTAAATTTGCTCTTTTAGTAAGATATTCCAAAGCAGTTTTTTGCCAATGTTCCATATGTTTTGCTTTAGCCTTGGCATAGCCATAGCCGGGCATATCCACTAGCACGAAGCCTTGTGAAAAACTTTGAGTAAAGCCTTCAGAAATTCTAAAAAAATTTAGTTGCCTGGTTCGGCCTGGCGTAGTGGAAACGATGGCAATTTTTTTCCCTACGAGAGCATTGATCAGACTTGATTTACCCACGTTAGAAGCGCCAATAAAGGCAATTTCGGGATAAAGATGTTTTTCAACTTGTGAAAAATTGTGGGCGCCAAAAAGAAATTCGACCTGACCATTAAAAATTTTTTTTGGATCGAGCTTTTTCATTTTTTAAATTTCCTCTCCACAAATTCGATCATCTTTTCCGCCAGATCAACTCCAGTGACACTTTCAATGCCTTCAAGACCTGGGGAAGAATTAACTTCAAGAAGTTGTGGGCCGTCATTAGAGCGAATCATATCAACCCCTGCTACTTCCAAGCCAATTATTTTCGTTGCTTTTACGGCCATTTCTCGCTCTTCCTCTGTTATTTCGATTGCTCTAGCTGTTGCGCCAAGATGAATATTGGCACGGAATTCTCCTCCTTGGGCTAAGCGCTCCATCGAAGCTACTACTTTATCACCAATTACAAAGCATCTTAAATCATGCCCCTTTGCTTCTTTAACATAATGTTGAATTAGAATGTCAGCCTTTAGGCTTCTAAAAGCATTAATAACGCTTTCGGCAGATTTGGTTGTTTCAGCCAAAACTACTCCAACGCCTTTGGTGCCTGTAAGCAATTTGACTATCACGGGTGCGCCGCCAACTGATTTTATTAAATTTTTGGTTTCGTAAGTGGAATTAGCAAAACTAGTTAGCGGGACGCCAAGGCCATTTTGAGATAAAATTTGCGACGTATGTAATTTATCGCGTGATTTGGTAATAGCGTCAGAGCAATTAAGGCATTTGATTCCTAGCCCTTCAACTTGCCTAACTATAGCTGCGCCGTAGAGCGTCATTGCTGGTTTTATGCGCGGAATTACACAATCAATTTTTTCAAGTTTTTTTCCTTCGCCATAAAAAATTTCGCAATCATTAGATGCAATTTTTAGGTAGCAAGTAGCGATGTTAGCAAATTCAATTTCATGACCGCGCTTATGCGCTGCCTCAATTATACGTTTATTTGAATAAAGGTTTTGGTTTGATGCTAAAAGGATAAGTTTCATAAATTTTTGTTTGCTCTGAAGCGAGTAATATAGACTTATTAAAAATCAAAATTTTTCTGCTTAATTTGACGGTAAAGCTTTAAAATTTCGCTTCTTTTTTTCTTACCCTGAACGAAGGATTTTGCAGGGTCAACCAACATTTTTACCTGTTTTATTGCGTCACGTCCAAGTAGCATGCGGAATGTCATAGAGTCACGGTTGGTAAGGGTTAATTCGATTCTGGTTTTTACGTTGCCGATAGATAGTTCAGATTCTATTACAAATCTTTTTTCTTTTTTTCCTCCTGAGTCGGAAACCATTCGGCGTTCAATAATACGAGCGATGCAAGTGCGCGATAATTTTTTATTTTTTTGTAAAGGGTGAATATCAAATTTTACATATTCAACATCTTCGATGAAAAAATTTTTGATGTTAAAAGCGTGTAATGCGGAAGTTTTGGCCCCTGTATCAATTTTGCCTTTAATGGCTGGCAAGCCAAGACAATCAAGGCTAAACCATTCTTTCCAGCCAATGATTTTTTTAGTGGGTTTCTTTGAAGGATCACTCTTATCAGAGAATTGAGTAGTGGATGTAGTGCTCGAGTTCTTGTGTAGCTCTAATACATTAAAATTCTGCCTGCCGTTTCTTCCGCTATTTGTTAAAAGCGGGGTGTTGAAAAAGTCTTCTTTCACGTGGTTCTAGGAGTTAGAAATTAATTTTGTGACAGTTTCCAAATCTTCTTTTGTATCAACAGATAACGGATGGGCATCAACAATTTTTACAAAAATTTTCATATCATTTTCCAAAGCACGAAGTTGTTCAAGGCTTTCGCGCTGTTCCAGTGTTGAAGGCGCGAGGTTTACAAATTTTTCTAAAGCTGATTTTTTATAAGCATAAATTCCGATGTGATGAAAATAATCAACATCTTTAGTTTTTGAATAAGGAATAGGGCAACGCGAGAAATAGAGTGCCTTTCCAAGATTCTTTTCTTTTAAAGAAATAGCAATTTTTACGACATTTGGGTTATCGATTTCTGTCTCATTTTTAATTTTTGACGCCACTGTAGCGATATCACAATCATGGTTCAGAGCTGTCTCGGCCGCGGCCTTAATTACATTTGGATCAATATTTGGTAAATCGCCCTGCAAATTTATGATGACGGAAAAATCATCTTGGGCGAAAGCTTTGTAAGCGGCGTAAATCCTATCAGTTCCCGAGGGGAGATTTGGGTCAGTGATAATAAATTTTGCCCCAAATTTTTTTGCTTCTTCCGCAATTTTTTCGCCATCACAGGCAATTAAAACTTCGCCAAGGCCCGCTGCTACAGCTTGTTCGTAGACTCTTTGGATCATGCTTTTACTACAAATTTCAGCAAGCGGCTTATTAGGTAGGCGAGTTGAAGCAAGACGCACTGGGATTATCGTCAGAAATTTATTTTTCACTTTTGGGATTATTTAAGAAATTGAGTTAGAGACCCTATTTGGGCTCTGAGCGCTAGATAAATAATGCTTCAGAAGATTTCCACAAATTTGTTGCATCTTTAATAAAGATGCCTTTAATGCGCCGCTCCTTTTTTACCGAAATCATATTTTTTTCAAAGTAGATCCATCTAGCTTTGAGCACGTAGCTCAGTCGGTAGAGCACCTCACTTTTAATGAGGTTGTCGTTGGTTCGATTCCAACCGTGCTCACCATCCCTTTTTTTACCTGCAATTAATTATAATTCCCTTATCCTCTAGGTTAAGCGCCAATTATTGCCTCTCTTTTGCCCGCGAAACTAATGATTTTTTGCCCGCTGATTTTTTCTGGAAAATGTGTAAGATTTTCTCAGCGTCTTCGAATGGTGTAGCGAAAAAAGAGAAAGAATCGAATAATTTTACATCGTCAATACGACGTTGGTCTACGCCGGTTTCTTTCTGAATAAAATCCACCAATTTTCTTGGATCCATATTGTCGTCGCGACCTTTGGCGATAAATAGTCGAGCAGTACCTTTGCGGTCTACATAACTTCTTTTGCTTTGCTCTCCAATTGGCCTATAGCCACTTGCCCCGCGGTCATCATAATGAAAATCTTTATTCTTTTTATAGCTGCCAGGATCGGTAATTTCGTTGTAAGCGCTTTCACTCAATTCATTCTTAAAAGCCAGTTTTAACAAGGCCGCAAGAGCAGTTTTTGAATCAGGATTTTCTTGTAAAATATCGTGGGCAATTGCTTCAAGATCGGTGAAATCACCAGCCGCAATTATTTCCATTAAAGAATTTTTAATGCGTTGCTTCTTGCTGCTAATTACTTCAGCGATGTTTGGAACTTTTTGTTTAGTAATTTTTGTGTTAGCAATTCTTTGAATAGAAATCAGTTTACGATATTCCGATGGTGTGATAAGCGTGATAGCGATTCCGCTCTTTCCAGCTCTTCCTGTACGGCCAATTCTATGTACATAGCTTTCTGGATCTTGCGGTAAGGAAAAATTGATTACGTGAGTTAGATTATCGACGTCAATTCCGCGCGCCGCAACGTCAGTTGCGACTAAAACCGTAATCGCTTTATTGCGGAATTTTTGTAAAACTTTCTCTCTTTGTCCTTGGGATAAATCGCCGTGAATGGCTTCAGTTCTGCACCCGCGGTTTGCTAATTTATGGGCAATTTCATCAGCATCAACTTTAGTGCGAGTGAAAACCATGCCGTAAAAATTTTCTTCAACATCAATGATTCTAAAAAGCGCTTCAAATTTGTCGGATTGCGAAACTTCAAAATAAATCTGTTGGATATTGTCTCGGCTGATTTGGTCACTGGCTGCAGAAATTATTTCATAATCAGACATGTAATTTTTTGCCAAGCGCTCTATATGAGATGGCATCGTGGCTGAGAAAAGCACGGTGCGACGTTGTTTCGGCGCGGCTTTTAAAATTGCTTCAATATCATCAATGAAGCCCATATTAAGCATTTCGTCAGCTTCGTCTAAAACTATGTAAGAAACTTTTGAAATATCCAAAGTGCGGCGATTTAAATGATCTAACACCCGGCCCGGTGTTCCTACTACAATATCCACTCCGCGTTGAAGAAGTGAGATCTGGCGTTCGATAGGTTGACCGCCATAAATTGCAACAATGCGTGTTTTTTGTTCCTCAGCCAAAGAACTTAATTCTTCAGTTACCTGAATAGCCAACTCACGGGTAGGAGCCAAAATAATTGCCTGAACTTTTTTTGAATTAGGAACAATATTTTCGATAAGAGGAATGCCGAAAGCCGCGGTTTTGCCGGTTCCGGTTTGTGCCTTGCCGATTAAATCTTTTTTATTTTCGAGAAGGAAAGGGATGGTTTTTGCTTGAATTGGAGTGGGCTCTTCAAAGCCTTTTTTGTGCAAAGAATTAAGCATCATTTCAGAAAGGCCAAGCTCTCTGAATTTGACTAAAGTTGACATGTTTGATTGTTTAAAGTTTTGGGAAAATTTGGTGTGAAGGCCTATCCTACTTCATTGGCTTTTCAATGTCAAACCGCTATTTTACGAGAACCCCAACGGCTTGCGAAATATTTTTAAAACCATCAGCAGAAATTTTTTCACTTAATTCTTTTTTTATTTTTTCAACCAGACCAAAGCCTTGATATATAAAGGCTGAATAAATTTGAACCAATGAAGCACCGCATTTAATTTTTTCATAAGCATCATCAGCAGATGAAATGCCACCAACGCCAATTAAAGGAATTTTTCCATTGGTAAATTTATAAAGATTTTTAAGCACTTCATTTGAGTTATAAAATAGTGGTGCGCCGCTTAGTCCTCCAGTCTCAGTAGCTAGTTTGCTTTTTAAGTTAAAATTACGTGCAATTGTGGTGTTGCTGATAATTATGCCATCAATTGTGTTTTTAATTGCTGTTTCAGCAATTTTTTCCTGCTCTTCTAAATCTAAGTCTGGCGCCACTTTAAGCAGAATCGGCGTATTTTTTTTATACTGATTTTTTAGTTCATTTTTTCTGTTAATTATTGTGCTCAAGAACAAATCAAGTTGATCTTCTTTTTGTAAATCGCGCAAATTTTTGGTGTTAGGGGAAGAGATATTAAGAGTAATATATGAGGCTTTGGCGTAAAATTTATTAAGCAGAAAAAGATAGTCCGAGAGTGCATCTTGAGTGTCTTTATTTTTACCAATATTTATTCCCAGAGGAATAGAAATTTTATCTGAAATTGCTTCAATATTTTTAGCAAAAAAATCAGCGCCATAATTATTGAAACCAAGGCGATTGATGATCGCGCAGTCTTCAGTTAAGCGAAACATTCTGGGGCGCTCATTTCCTTTCTGAGCAAAAGGGGTTACGGTTCCGCATTCTACAAAAGCAAAACCAAATTTTTCCAAGGTCAATGCTACTTCAGCATTTTTATCAAAACCAGCAGCCATGCCTATAGGGCTTTTAAAATCAAGACCACAAAGCTTTGTATGCAAATTTTCATAATCACGATTTATGGCGAATAAAGTTGCAAATCGTGGAAAAAATTTCAGGAAATTTATGGCTAAATTATGGGCATTTTCTGGATCAAGCTTAAAAATTATTGGCCGAAAAGTTTGGTAAAAACTCATAAATTATTTTAGTTCTTTTGAGCTCTTAGAATCAGTAAACTAGTGCTTATAACCACTATAATTAATATTACGTCTGAAGAACGCTTAAGTAAAAAATTATCCGCCAATTTTTCTTTGAAACGGGTCATTTTTCTTGCATTGATTTCTGCTTCGAGAGTAGAGGAAGGAGTTATTGATTTTGTTAATGGTTTAATTTCCTGAGCTGATGCTTTTTCATATATAGCGCTGGAAATTTCTGGGATATTTTTTGTTATAGAAACCAGTGCCAAAAAGATTGCTAAGGTTGCGATTAACAATGATGGAATAAAAAAATATAATCTGCTCCAGGTCCTGGTTTTATTGGGCTCTTCGGTTTCGATTTGCGCCGAGCTGTAATTTGAAATTAAGAATAAAATTACCATCGAATAAATAATCAAAGACAAAACTATTTCTTTGAAAGAGTTATAATTGGCTATAGAAAGACTAAAAAAAAGAACAGCGGTTAAATGAGCGATAATCAGGCTGATAATAATTGTGGTGCGCGTTCTAACGACGAATAAAACCAGAAAATTGATTATAATAAAAGTCAGAACAGCGAAAAATTTGGCATCAAAAAACATTTACTAAAAGCTGCGAAGTAGTTCGTTAATTGAGGTTTTTGATCGTGTTTTTTCATCAACTTTTTTAACAATTACAGCGGCATAAAGGGAAATATTTTTATCACCTTTTCCAGAAGCTATATTGCCTGGGACCACCACAGAGTAAGCGGGAACACGCCCATAAAAAATTTCTCCGCTTTCGCGATCAATAATTTTGGTTGAAGCACCGATATAAACACCCATCGAAATTACTGAGCCTTTCTCAACAATTACCCCCTCAGCAATTTCACTGCGTGCGCCAATAAAACAATCATCTTCAATTACCACCGGATTAGCTTGTAGAGGTTCTAAAACCCCGCCAATACCAGCGCCACCAGAGATGTGGCAATTTCTACCAATTTGGGCACAGGATCCAACAGTGGCCCAAGTATCAATCATAGATCCTTCGTCAATATAAGCACCGAGATTTACGAATGAGGGAAGTAAAACGACATTTTTGGCAATATAAGCAGAGTAGCGCACAACTGCTCCAGGTACGACTCTAAATCCGGCTTTGCGGAAATCTTCTTCATGCCAATTGGAAAATTTTAAAGGTACTTTATCGAAATAAGTTAGGGCGTCGCCACTTACAACCGTAAGTTTGCTGGTGAAATTATCATTAAGGCGAAAGGAAAGCAATATGGCTTTTTTGATCCATTGATTAACGTGCCAATCTGCCTCTTTTTTTTCGCAAATTCTGATTTCGCCGCGATCAAGCAAAGCCAGGCTTTCATTAACCGCGTCGCGGATTTCACCTTTAGTTGTTAAATTAATTTCAGTCCTTTTTTCAAAAGCATTTTCAATAATGTGAGCAAGATTTTTTGTCATAATTAAAAATTCCATTCAAGTGAATCATAGCTGCCGCAAGCTATACATTTGGCGCTCCATTTCGTGCTAAGATGGCCGCATGAGTTGCAAATGTAATGATCGTCTTTACTTAGCATTTTAGCTTTGGCGAGATTATTTCTAAATTCCTCATAATTTCCTAAAGCTTTTTCAGCGTAAGCCAACAGTCGATAAGTGCGATAGTTTTTTTCACGAATAAGAGAAAGTTGTAAAAATTCTTTAGCTGTAGAATAGCTGCCAACACGGTAGGCAACTTCGCCAATGGCCAATTTGGCTAAGTAAGATTCTCCATCCTGACCTACTAATTTTTTCATCGCCTTAATGCGATTTTTTGACCCAGATTTACGATGGGTGGCATCGAAAATTTCAGCAAAAATTAGATGAGGGTTTTCATTCCATAAAGATTTTATTTTCCAACGCGTTGTAAAAACAAAACCAAGCTTAAGCCATGATTTTAGAGTAATTTCAATTGCAGGGAGAAAATTATTCTCTGCCTTTAGAGCCAGCCGCGCATGCTTGATAGCAAGTAAAAACTTCTTTTGCTGATATGCTTCTAAAGCAAGGGCTGTATTGATCACAGCTATATCTCGCCTTTGCAACTCATCTTTAAATTGATCAGAGCCATATTCTGCAATTAAGCCTTTTGCTTCCTGCCACAGACCGCATTTTTTATAAAGTGAAAAAAGGGTTTTTGCTGTATCAAAATTGTCACGTTTAACGGATAAAATCTGCTTGGCATAAGCGATTGCCGCTACTTCCTCTTGATTTTTTAGAGATAGCTCCAATTTCGATTTTAATACTAAAATTTTTGCATGTTTATTTTCACCAAGTTGAGAAAAATAGGTGATAGCTTTAGAAAATTCACGTTTTTCAAGGAAAATTTTTCCCAGAAAAAAATTATTCAGATTGTTAACTTTTATTAATTTGGAAAATTTTTTGTGTAATTCTTCGTATGATTTTTTGTCGTGGGTTTCTAAAGAAAGCAATAATTGCGTCATTACATCAAAAGCTTGTTGGTGCCTTTTAAGCAGCTTTTCCAAACGCCTTAGATAATTTTTTTTAGAAAATAGTTTTAGTAAATTAGGGAATTTAATCGCCAGAATTCTGGCTAATAAATAAGAAAATGCGAAGAGAAGAAGTGCAAAAAAAACTGTTAGAAGAAGGGCAGTTAAAATATCAGTTTTTACTTCATAGCCAAGCCAAGTGATTACCACCAACCCATTGTGATCTAGCATCCAAATCAATGAAGTGGAAATGAATATGGCAATAAATAAAAACAACAAAACCGCTAACATTTAAGACAGACTTTTAAGATAAGTTAAAATTTCTTGATCAGTTTTTTGTGTTTCAATTGACACGTTCAAAACATTCAAAAAATCCTGCAAAATTGTATGATAATTGGCATCAAGCGATAGTAAGGAATTCATTGCTTCTTGGTATTTTTCTTCCTGCAAGAATTCTTCAGTTCGAGCAATTATAGCATCAACGGTTTGGGAATTTTTGTCGTTAATTTTTCTGATTATTACCATCTTGGAAATATTATTCTGAACCCTAGCAAGAACACTGGCATTAGGGTTATTATTTTTTGCAATGATTAGATCTGGAATTAAATCAGAGAATTTTTTGCTAAGTTTTTCTTGGGGCTGAAATTCTTTTAAAAGTAATTTTAATTTGAGGAGTTTGGTCTGTAATTTTTCATCAGAAGAAGAAAGAGTTTCAAGGCTTCTCAAATTTTCATCATATGGGTGGCCAGATAAAAATTTTTCACGCAAATCCACATAAAGCAAAATCATTTTGGCAATCTTCTCGTGATTTTTATACTTTAAAACTTCACTTTTTAAATCACTAAGCTGCTCTTTTAGATAATTAATTTGCACCTGATTTTTTAGAAGCATTTTATAGATAAATTCAGCGCCCCCTTCTTTCATTTCATTAATAGTGAGCTCGGATATACCATTGCCTTCAGAATTATCTTTTAGTTCGGCTGAGAGATCAAAAATTTCGCTATCAATATTATCAAATTTTTCGACTTCTGCCTTGGCATGAATTTTTTTTATTTGAGAAATTTGCCAATATTTAAAAGCAAAATAGCCAAAAAAAATAATTGCTAGAACTGCAACTAGCTTGACTAGAAGGAGTTGCTTTTTTTCGGTAATCTTTTGCTCGGTTTCTTGTTGATTCTGTTGGTCAAAATCTTCAGTCATAAAATTTTCTTAAAATTGGGAATTCATTGAAAGTTTTAGAATTTTTAAATCCAAAATTTCTAACATCGTTTAAAATTTTCTCGCTTAAGCACAGTATTTGGGCGCCCAGGAAATATTCAAGCAGATTGTGGTTTCTTGCCAATTTAGCAAAAATCTTTGCACTATTTTGTGAAAAGATCAGAACGTAATTAAAGTAATTTTTTTGGCAAAATTGCAAAAATTCGTCAGAAAAATGTTTTACTTCTATTATAGAATAAGCAAAAATTTCCTCCACATCGAACCCTAATTTTTTTAATTCTTTTTTAAAATCAATGCTGCTTATTGACCCGCGAAAATAAAGGATTTTCCCAGTTTCTTTTTGGCTCTTAATTATTAGGTCTTTTAGAGACGCCGCTGTTTTTTCAGGAGGAAAAATAATATTTTTATAACCTTTTTCTATTAGTTTTTTGGCAGTTTTTTTGCCCACGGCATAAATTTTTATTTCCTTATCAAAGTTAAAATTAATAACTGCGTCGCAGGCGTTAGCGCTGGTGATTATTATGGCGTAAGCTTTTAGCTTTTTGGTAACATTTTTTTGATCAATTTTTTTGACATAAAATAATGGCTCAACAAAAGTGTTAAACCCTTCTTGCTCAAAAGAGTAAACAATTTCTTGAGCCTGTTCCTTTGGTCTAGTTATCAAGACATTCTTCATTAATTTTTATTGCCAAGTTAAAATTAAAATTTACATTGTAGCTTCTTGCTAACAAGCACCAAAAACTATTCAATCATATAGACTTTACGCGCAAGCTGAAATCTGACGATAACTCATCAAAATACCTCAAATTGCGCAGGATCTATTTCAAATCTTAAAATTCAAAATGAATATTCATGAATATCAGGCTAAAAGCCTGCTAAAAAAATTTGGCGTTGCTGTGCCAGAAGGGCACCCAGCTTTCTCAGTTCCAGAGGCGGTTGAAGGAGCCAGAGCGTTGGAAGCGGCTGGCCATAAGGTTTTTGTAGTTAAAGCTCAAATTCATGCTGGAGGCCGCGGTAAAGCCGGGGGTGTAAAAGTTGTAAAGTCGATTGATGAAGTTAAAGAAAAAGCAGCTCAAATTTTGGGCATGAAATTGGTCACTCATCAAACTGGACCAGAAGGTAAAATTGTAAAAAGGCTTTATATCGAATCTGGATCAAACATCAAAAAAGAATATTATCTCTCTGCCGTAGTTGATCGTAAAAGCAAAGCAATTGTGTTTATGGCTTCAACTGAAGGCGGCGTTGAAATTGAAGAGGTTGCTGAAAAAGAACCAGAAAAAATTATTTCAGTAACAGTAGATGTGGCCTGCGGAATACACTCTTGTCATGCGCGTAAGTTAGGTTTTGCTTTAGGTCTTAAAGGTGAACTTTTGAAGAAGTTTTCTCATTTGGTTTTTTCGCTTTACAAGGCGTTCAATGAAACCGATGCCTCACAAATAGAAATTAACCCTTTGGTTGAAACTGTCGAAGGTGACATAGTAGCTTTGGATGCTAAAATTAATTTTGATGATAATGCTCTCCACCGCCATGATGAAATTAAAGAATTGCGCGATCTTGATGAAGAAGAACCGCTTGAAATCGAGGCTTCAAACCATGATTTAAATTACGTTAAGATGGACGGCAAAATTGGTTGTATGGTGAACGGCGCTGGCCTTGCCATGGCAACAATGGATATCATTAAACTTTATGGTTCATCGCCTGCTAACTTCCTTGACGTTGGCGGCGGCGCCACTCGTGAAAAAGTTACTGCTGCTTTTAAAATCATTCTTTCTGACCCAAATGTGGAAGGAATTCTGGTGAATATTTTTGGTGGCATTATGCGCTGTGATATAATCGCCAATGGAATTCTTGAGGCAGCAAAAGAAGTTCATTTAAGCGTGCCATTAGTGGTTCGCCTTGAAGGAACCAATGTTGAGCTTGGCAAAGAAATTATTGCTAAATCAGGTCTCGCAGTAATCTCAGCGGACGACTTGGACGATGCTGCCGAAAAAATTGTTAAAGCCGTAAAATCTGCGGAAATTTCTAATTAATATTTAAGTTCATGTCAGTTTTAGTTAACAAAAATACCAAACTTATTTGCCAAGGCTTCACTGGCTCGCAAGGCACTTTTCACTCTGAACAAGCAATTGCTTATGGAACCAAAATGGTTGGCGGTGTTACTCCCGGAAAAGGAGGCAGCACTCATTTAGGCTTACCAGTTTTTGATACTGTCTTTGATGCTAAACGTAAAACTGATTGTAATGCTTCAGTAATTTACGTTCCGCCTCCCTTTGCAGCTGATGCTATTTTGGAAGCCATTGATGCTGAAATTGAACTTATTGTTTGCATTACGGAAGGAATTCCGGTTTTGGATATGGTAAAAGTTAAAAAGGCTTTATGCGGTTCAAAGTCACGCCTAATTGGGCCAAATTGCCCTGGCATTATCACCCCTGGTGAATGCAAAATTGGTATAATGCCTGGTCATATTCACAAACGAGGAAAAATAGGGGTAGTTTCACGCTCTGGAACTCTAACTTATGAGGCTGTGCATCAAACCACAAAAGTTGGTCTAGGCCAAACAACTTGTATAGGTATTGGGGGTGACCCAGTAAATGGAACCAGCTTTATAGATTGCTTAGATATGTTTTTGTCTGATCCTGAAACGGAAGCTATGATAATGATTGGTGAAATTGGGGGAACAGACGAAGAAGAAGCAGCAGATTTCTTAAAATCTGAATCTAAGAAAGGCCGTAAAAAACCAGTGGTCGGATTTATTGCTGGTCGCACTGCTCCTCCAGGACGCAGAATGGGCCATGCCGGCGCAATTATTTCTGGCGGCAAAGGAGGCGCCGAAGGAAAAATTGAATCAATGAGATCGGCGGGGATTTCAGTAGCAGAAAGCCCAGCAAAGCTTGGTGAAACCATGCTTAACTTATTGAAAAAAAACTAACAGTTCGTGATTTTTGAAGTAGCTGGAAACCTTATCAAACTGAGGCAATTCCAAGAATCATCGCTGAATTTTAATAACCCACAAAATAACGAAAGGAGAACACCAAATGAACGATCGTAAAAAAGCCTTAGAAGCAGCACTTTCACAAATAGACAAACAATTCGGTAAAGGCTCGGCCATGAAATTTGGCCAAAAGCCAATTACTGATATTGAAGTTATTCCCAGCGGTTCCTTAGCCCTTGACTTGGCTCTTGGTGTTGGCGGCTATCCGCGTGGCAGAATTATCGAAATTTATGGGCCAGAAAGCTCCGGAAAAACCACTCTCACTTTGCATGCAATCGCTGAAGCACAAAAAGCTGGATTAGCTTGTGCTTTTATTGATGCTGAGCATGCTTTCGATCCAACTTATGCCAGAAATTTGAATATTGATCTGGATGAGATGATTATTTCTCAGCCTGACAATGGGGAAGCAGCTCTTGAAATTGCTGACACTTTAGTTCGCTCAGGCGCGGTGGATTTAATTGTGATTGATTCCGTAGCAGCTTTGGTTCCTCAAGTTGAACTTGAAGGTGGCATGGGCGACAATCAGATGGGCTTACAAGCACGTTTAATGAGTAAAGCTTTGCGTAAACTCACTTCCACAGTTTCAAAGTCCAACGCAACAGTAATTTTTATCAATCAAATCCGAATGAAAATCGGAGTAATGTTTGGTAGCCCTGAAACTACTACTGGTGGGAATGCTTTGAAATTCTATTCTTCAGTACGCTTGGATATCCGTAGAGGTACAGCAATTAAAGACCAAGAAGAAGTTTTGGGCAATGAAACCAAGGTTAAGGTAGTTAAAAATAAAGTGGCGCCACCTTTTAGAACGGCTGATTTTGAAATTATTTATGGCGAAGGAATTTCACGCATAGGCGAAATAATCGACCTAGCAGTTAAATATGAAATTCTTGAAAAATCTGGCTCATGGTATGCCTATAAAGGTGATAAAATTGGCCAAGGGAAGGAAAATGCTAAAAATTATTTGAAGGAAAATTCAAAAATTGCCGGAGAGTTAGAAGGTTTGATTCGTGAAAAATTAGGCATAGCCAAAAACGATAAAAAATCTTCTAGCAAAGAGGAAAAAACAGCTGAAAATTCGGAAAAAAAGCGCAAAGCGGAAAATGTTTAAATAAAAAAGCGCATACGGCCTAAAATGCCAAAGATTAGACTGCAAATTGTTCTGTCTTGGCATTTTAGGCACAGGCACTCGTAGCTCAATTGGATAGAGCATCTGACTACGGATCAGAAGGTTAGGAGTTCGAATCTCTTCGAGTGCGCCAAACCACAATTTGATAGATTTTATTTGCGCTATATAGAGCAAGTGACCCTAATCAAAAAGGAAATTTAGAATTTTCTTGCATCCCAAATTCTTCCTGTTTTTCTGCGGCGACTTAATTTTATTAAATAACCTATGAAATTCACATCAGCAGTCTTTTTTGTAATTTTTTCATTAATTTTTTCCCCATCTTTTTCTGCCGACCTTGTTTCAAAAAAGCTTATAGCTGAGAAAAAAGACCATCTAGAAGAGACAAAAATTAAACCCTTTGATTTTCCAAAGTTGTTTTCTGAAGCAGAAACTTATTTTAAGGCAGCTAAGGCCTGGCAAAAGCTAAGATGTGAACCAAAAACCGGTTTTATTTGTACTAAGAGAGAGTGTAATAAAAGAGATACCGCGGCCTTTTTGGTTTTGGATAAAAAGGCAAAAACTATTACTCGCTGCGAAAAAGATCTTTGTGAAACTTTTTCAGCTGAATTTAATCAAACTGGTGTTTTTTATAATGTTCAATCTGAAGGCCCAATCGGCACTTTAATCAGAGTGTTGGGGGATAGTCGCTATAAAGAAATCACTACCGTTGGCCTAGATGCTTATATTGCCAACGGTAATTGCCAGCCTATTACTACAAACTAGATTCAAGCATCCAAGTTGCTTTTTCGTGAACTATCTTTCTGCTGATGAAAATATCAGCTGTAGCTTCGTCTCCTTCTTCTTGAGCAATTTTAATTCCCGCAGTTATGGTTTTAGCCAAGCTTTCATGATCAGCAGCTAAATCCTTTATCATCATTTCAGCATCAAGATTTTTATCTCCACTTTTAAATTTACTTAGGTTCTGGAAATTTTCAAAAGTGCCATCGACTCTACTGCCAAGAGCTCGGATTCTTTCTGCTAATTCATCAATCGCTGCAAAAATCTCATCATATTGTTCATTAAATAATTCATGCAGAGCTTTGAAATTTTCTCCTACAACATTCCAATGATAATTCTGCGTTTTTAGAAGTAGGACGTAAGAATCAGCCAAAACTCTTTCTAATACTTGAATTGTTTGACGGTTTTTCATGGGCACCTCCTTTGATTATTATTAAAGGTCAAGCACAAGACGGCGTGGATCTTCCAGTAATTCTTTAATCCTTACTAGGAAAGTAACTGCTTCTTTGCCATCAATAATTCTGTGGTCGTAAGATAAAGCTAGATACATCATGGGGCGAATTTTAATTTCGCCATTCACTACCATTGGGCGCTCTTGAATTTTATGCATACCTAGAATTCCTGATTGTGGTGGGTTAATGATCGGAGTGGACATTAATGAACCATACACACCACCATTGGAAATAGTGAAAGTGGCTCCTGTTAAATCTGGAATAGTTAATTTGCCATCACGGGCTTTGGTACCAAGCTCAGCAATACCCTTTTCAATTTGTGCTAAATTTAACTTATCAGCATCGCGCAGAACTGGCACAACTAGGCCCTGTGGTGAACCAACGGCCACCCCAATGTCATAGAAATTTTTGTAAATGATGTCAGTGCCTTCAATTTCAGCATTTACCGCTGGAATTTCTTTTAGCGCAGCAACGCAGGCCTTAACAAAAAATGACATGAATCCAAGTTTTGTGCCATGCTTTTTCTCAAAAGCGTCCTTATATTCAGTGCGCAGAGCCATGATAGCAGTCATATCTACTTCATTGAAAGTGGTAAGAATTGCTGCAGTGTTTTGTGATTCTTTCAACCGTTCAGCAATTTTTTGGCGTAATTTTGACATTTTAACGCGCTCAACTGGCTTATCACTAGGGGTTAATTCGGTTACGCTTCTGCTTGCTCTAATTGCGGATATAGCATCTAATACCTCACCTTTTGCCATATTCCCATCTTTTATGGCATCTAATACATCGCCCTTTGTTACACGTCCATCTTTGCCTGAGCCTGAAATTTTATTTGTATCAATATTATTTTCGGCAGCCAATTTTTTTGGTGCTGGAGATAAAGGAATTTGAGCGCTTGGAGTTGGTTGAGGTTGGACAGCAGATTTAACTGGAGCAACAGAAACAGTGGCGCCCGCTTCCATTAAAGCAATGATATCGCCAACTTTTACATTATCCCCTTCTTTTACATTAAGGGCAGAAATTACCCCACCGGATGGGGCATTGACTTCAAGAGTAACTTTGTCGGTTTCGAGTTCGACAATTAATTCGTCGGCTTTTACAGCGTCGCCAACTTTTTTGTGAAGCTTAGCAATTGCTGCTTCTGATACTGATTCTCCGAGGGCTGGAACTTTGATTTCAATAGTCATTTTAAATTTATAATTAGGCTTTTTTGGTTTTGCGATGATGTTTTGTTACCTCATCAATGGCTTGTCTACCGACAAACGCCAATTAAGAGAGTGATTTTAAAAGTAATAACCGAGTAAATAAAATTGCATCTGTGCCTATGATCTAGCTTCTTAATTATTTTAGTGGCGATTTCAATTAAGAAGAAAAAACCCTGATCAAAAAACACATCTTGCCAAAAAACTAAGAAAAAGCGGTGAAAACCGTAATTAAAATTATTAACCAGCTATATTAGTAAGCGAAACTTATCGCCCCAGCATTATTTTAATAATTTTAATTTATATAATCCAATTTCTTCTTTGAGCCTGATTTTCTTATTAGGAAAAAGGTTTTAGACAGCTTGGAAAACTAATTTAACTTAATGCCTCGTCAACTAGTTTCTTCTGCTCTCTAGCATGGTAAGAACCATAACCAGTTGCTGGAGAAGCCGAAGCAACCCTCCCTACATATTTTGGCCTTTGATTTTTGTGTTGTGCTTCGCTCAAAGACTCTTCAATTAGATCTTCCACGAACTTCCACGCTCCCATATTTTTTGGCTCTTCCTGACACCAAATTATTTCGGCATTTTTGTATTTTTTTAATTCTTTTATCATTTCTGCCTTTGGGAAAGGATAAAGCTGTTCTAAGCGAATTAAGGCTACATCATTGATTTTGTTAGCTTCGCGCGCTTCAAGTAAATCATAATAAACTTTTCCGGAAACAAACACCACTTTGCGCACCTTATCAGCGGCAACAATTTTGTGAGTTTCTTCGATAAGAGGGCAGAAAGTTAAATCAGAAAATTCTTTTAAAGAAGAAACGGCAAGTTTGTGACGCAGCAAAGATTTAGGCGACATAACTACCAAAGGCTTGCGATCTTTGCCGTGAATTTGGCGACGCAAAGCATGGAAGAAGTTAGCGGGGTTAGTGATATTGCAAACGCGAAGATTATTATCAGCACAGGCTTGTAAATAGCGCTCTAAACGGGCTGAAGAATGTTCAGGCCCTTGCCCTTCATAGCCATGCGGTAAAAGCATTACCAACCCTGATTTCCTAAGCCATTTTACTTCGCTCGAAGAAATAAATTGATCGAAAATAATCTGGGCACCATTAGCGAAGTCTCCAAATTGGGCCTCCCAAAGCGTCAGCCCGTTGGGCATTGAAAGAGAATAACCATATTCAAAGCCAAGCACACCATATTCAGAAAGCACAGAATCATAAACTTCATATCTGGCCTTAAAATTTGAAAAAATATTATAGCGCTGGGCATTTGTTGCATCGTGCAAAATTGAGTGACGATGCGAGAAAGTGCCGCGCCCAGAATCTTGGCCAGTGACCCTAATTGGAAATCCTTCATTTAATAAAGAAGCAAAAGCCAAAGCCTCGCCACAGCCCCAATCTATATGTTCGCCCGAATCAACAGCTTGTTTTCTAGCTTCCAATTGGCGCAGAATTTTTGGATTAGCGTGAAATCCTGCAGGAACTTCGATGGTTTTTTTGATTAATTCTTGCAGCGTTTTTTGATCAATAGCAGTTTTGACAACAGAGTCATCTCCATCTTTAATATTGTTCCAATCGCCTTTGAGCCAATCGCCAGAAGTTGGTTTGTAATCGGCAGCTTTATCAAATTCTTGTGATAAAATTGCATCAAAATCAGCAGTCAATTTTTGATATTCAGCTTCGGAAATGACATTCTCGCTGATCAATTTTTGCGAATAAATTTTTTCTAAACTTGGATGATCTTTGATTTTGGTATACATAACCGGCTGAGTGTAAAGCGGTTCATCCCCTTCATTATGACCATAGCGGCGATAACAAATTATATCCAAAACCACATCTTTTTTGAAAATTTGGCGATATTTCATGGCGAGGCCAGAAATTTTTACCACGCTTTCCACATCGTCACCATTAATATGAAATATCGGAGCATCAATTGCTTTGGCCAAATCAGAAGCATAAACCGTGCTGCGCGAATCTTCGGGGTTGGCAGTAAAACCAATTTGATTGTTGATGATAATATGCATAATGCCGCCAGTATCATAGCCTTTTAGGCCATTCATTACCAAATTTTCAGCAACTGAACCTTGTCCAATGAAAGCGGCGTCACCGTGAATTAGAAGGGCCATGGCTTGTAAGCGTTCTGTGTCGCCATAAATATCTTGTTTAGCACGCACTCTGCCGGCTGCAACCACATTAACTGCCTCTAAATGTGAAGGGTTAAATGCCAAAGAAAGATCAATTTTATTGCCTGCAATTTCGCGGCTTGAGGCATAACCCATGTGATATTTCACATCTCCTGATTTTGTCAGAGATTCGGGTATCCCAGGAGTGCCTTTAAATTCAGAAATCATCTGATGGTAAGGTTTCCCCATTACGCCGGTTAGAGTATTTAAGCGACCGCGGTGCGCCATGCCGATGACAATTTTTTTTACGCCCGCTTTTGCCGCGGCATCGATGATTTTTTCGACTGAATTAATGGCTGAGTCACCACCTTCAATTGAAAATCTTTTAGCGCCAGGGAAGCGCTTATGTAAGAATTGTTCGAATCTTTCAGTTCTAATTATTTCTTTGAGGATTTTTATTTTTTCATCTTTTGAAAGTTCAGAAAGTAGTGTGTCTTCTGTTTCGCGGGCCAGCCAGTCTTTCTTTTCTTGATCATAAATATATTCGAATTCTGGGCCGACAGTATAGGCGTAAATGTAATTTAAATATTCAATAACCTGGGAAATTTTTGCTTTGTTAAGGCCAAGCGCGCCATTTAATTCAACTTCTTTTTCAAGATCAGACTCTTCAATTCCATGATTTTTGGGGTCAAGGTCAGAAAGATATTTTTTTGGAGCCAAACCAAGCGGGTCAAGGCTTGCTGCTAGGTGACCAAATCTTTTATAGGCTAAAATTAAATCGCTAACTCGAAGATTTAAATCTCTGCCGGAAGTAGAGGGAACAGCTGCTTTTGCATCTTTTTTAGCTATTTCTTTTAGAGCTTCTTTTGGTGCATTCGCGGAAATATCATAAGCTGGTGAGTCTACAACCTTAAGCTTACGCGCTGCCCAAGAGGGGCCGGAATAATCCGCCAAAACAGCTTTTATCTCTTCTGAGTTAGCGGCAAAAAATTCTGCCCAAGAGCTGTCAACCGATGCCGGATTTTGAAGGAATTTTTGATAAAGTTCGTTAATAAAAACAATATTCGTGCTGAAGAACGGTGAGTCCTTTATATTATTCTGAGCCATATGAATTTGGTAGCGGGAGAGGGGATCGAACCCCCGACACGCGGATTATGATCCCGCTGCTCTACCAACTGAGCTATCCCGCCATCTATTTTGATTAGTATGAAAATGAAAAGTCATCCTGAAGTGGGGCGGGCATTATTCTGGTGGGATTTAATTTTTCAAACGCTTTTTGTTTGGCTGTGATAGATGCTAATTAAAGCAGTTCCAATTTCAGTTTTTCTACCTCTTTTAGCTGATCTCTAATTTCCGCCGCCTTTTCAAAATCAAGATTGGCAGCGCTTTGCAGCATTTCTTTTTTAAGATGTTCTATTTCGCGTTCACTAGGAATTTGTTTTATTAGCTCTTTTTCTGAAGGTTTTTTATAAAGATTGGCTAGAGCTGAGCCAATCTTTTTATAAACTGTGGTGGGCGTGATTCCATGGTTTTTGTTGTAATCAATTTGAATAGAACGGCGGCGATTGGTTTCTTTTAATGAGGAGGTGATTGATTTGGTTTCTTTATCGGCATAAAGAATAACCTTGCTTTCTGCATTGCGCGCGGCGCGGCCGATAGTTTGGATTAATGAAGTTTCATTGCGCAAAAATCCCTCTTTATCAGCATCAAGAATGGCTACCAGGGCGCACTCAGGAATATCAAGGCCTTCGCGCAATAAATTTACGCCAATTAAGCAGTCATATTTTCCTAAACGCAGATTTTGGATGATCTCGATGCGGTCAAGAGTATCAACATCGGAATGCATATAAACAACTTTAATTCCGGCATCATTTAAATAATCTGTTAAATCCTCCGCCATTTTTTTGGTGAGGGTGGTAACCAAAGTACGAAAGCCGCGCTCGGTAACTTGTTTTATTTCTTTGAGTAGATCAGAAACCTGCGATTTTGCTGGGCGAACTTCACAAAGTGGATCAAGCAAACCAGTTGGGCGAATGATCTGTTCAACAAATTCACCCTCAGTTTTTCTCAATTCATATTTTCCCGGCGTTGCTGAAACATAGACAGTTTGTGGCTTGTAACTTTCCCATTCACTGAATTTCAATGGTCGATTATCAAGCGCGCTGGGCAAGCGGAATCCATGCTCGGCCAAAGTTGATTTACGGGCAAAATCACCCTTATACATGCCATCAATTTGTGGAACCGAAACATGGCTTTCATCAACAAAAAGCAGCGCATCTTCTGGTAAATATTCAAACAAAGTTGGTGGAGCCGCACCAGCAGGGCGCCCAGTTAAATAGCGCGAATAATTTTCAATACCTTTGCAAGTGCCAACTGTTAGAAGCATTTCCATATCGTAAGTGGTGCGTTGGTTAAGGCGTTGGGCCTCAACCAATTTATTTTGTGCTTCTAATTCTTTAACGCGAATGGCCAAATCCTGTTTGATCTGTGAAATCGCATTTTTCAAAGTGTCTTGCGGAGTTACATAGTGGGATGAGGGATAAAGAGCAATTTCATTCAGCTTATTAAAAGTTTCGCCAGTTAAAGGATCGAATTCGACAATTTCTTCAATTTCATCGCCAAACATAGAAATCCGCCAAGCGATTTCTTCAGAGTGAGAAGGAAAAACATCGACCACATCACCAAGTACACGAAAACTACAACGTTCAAAGGCCAAATCATTTCGCTGATATTGCAGATCAACCAAGCGCAGCAAAAGTTTTTGTCGATTCATTTCTTCGCCAGTTTTAAGGCGCAGAACCATTTTCGAATAAAATTCTGGGGAACCAATACCATAAATACAGGAAACAGAAGCCACCACTATAGTGTCGCGCCGTTCAAACAAAGCGCGGGTCGCAGCATGGCGCAGGCGATCTATCTGCTCATTAATAGCGCTGTCTTTTTCAATATAAGTATCGGTTTTTGGCACATAGGCTTCCGGTTGGTAGTAATCGTAAAAAGACACAAAATAGCCTACTTCATTTTCCGGAAAAAATTCTTTCATTTCGCCATACAGCTGGGCGGCGAGGGTTTTGTTGTGGGCCATGACTAGCGTAGGGCGCTGGGTTTGTTCAATAATATTGGCCATGGTGAAAGTTTTGCCCGAGCCAGTAATTCCAAGTAAAATCTGATCTTTTTTATTTTCGTTTAAGCCGGAAACAAGCTGGTTTATTGCTCGTGGCTGATCACCTGCAGGGGAGAATTTGGAATGTATTTTAAATTTTTGAGGCATCAAGAAAGTAATGGTCAGCAATAAAACTATAACTAAGTGCAACCAATTCTAATCGCGCCGCAGCAAAATATTCTGCTGCGCCTTGGCTTTCGCTTGGCGAAAAGCAGATGGAGCGGGTGAAGGGAATCGAACCCTCACGGCCAGCTTGGAAGGCTGGAGCTCTACCATTGAGCTACACCCGCATAAAATAAATATTTATCTTAATCTCAAAGTTTGTCTTCAAATTATTTTCCATCCAAATTCATAAAATAAAAGGATGGTGGAGAGGGCAGGATTTGAACCTGCGAACGCTTGCGCGGACAGATTTACAGTCTGTTGCCATTGACCACTCGGCCACCTCTCCAAAACAGCTCTTAATTAAAGAGACATCTCTTACAAGTAAGAACGGCTGTTCTATTCTACATAAAAATGTAAGTCTAAAAAACTACCTTAAAAAATGAGCGCGCCCTTATATTTAATAAGAACAAATTTTGCAACTTGGATTTTTACTAAGGCTTACCTTTCGAAAATCATTTTTCAAAAAATCGAAAATTAAAATTTTGCCCACCAGATTTTCTCCGATTCTTAAAATTTCTTTTATGGTTGTGGTTGCTTGAAGGGCGCCAATTGTACCGGCAACTGGCCCTAAAATTCCCTTTTCTGAAAGAGGCAGTGAGAAATTTTTATCAACAATATTAGGATTAAAACAAGCGTAGCAGGGATTGTTTTTTTCGTAAGATTTAAAAACCGAAACTTGGCCCAAAAATCCTTTTACGGCTGCAAAAATTAGCGGTTTTTTTTGTTCATGACAAATTTCATTAATGATGAAGCGCGTTGGAAAATTATCGGTGGCATCCAAAATAAAATCATAGTTGGCACTGATTTTTCTAAGGCTGTCGTTGTTAGCGCGTTCTGTAAAAACTTCTAATTTTATTTCAGAATTTAGCGCAGAAATTTTTTCTTTTGCGCTTAAAACTTTTTTCTCTCCGAGATTATTTTCACTGTGAATTACTTGGCGCTGTAGGTTAGAAAGCTCTACTACATCATCATCAATTATGCCGATATTTCCTATTCCTGCTGCTGCTAAATAAAATAAAACTGGTGAGCCAAGCCCGCCTGCGCCTATAACTAAAACGCGTGCGCGCAACAACTCTTCCTGGCCGCTTTCATTTATTTCAAAAAGAATTGTGTTGCGTATATAGCGTTGTTTTTGCGAATCAGATAATGGCATAAACTTGGTTAATGGCCTGTCGAGCCAAATCCATTGGCGCCACGTGCCGTTTCATCGTGATCTTCAACTTCTTCAATTATTGCTTGAGCATGTTGTGAAATTACCATTTGGGCGATGCGCATGCCGCGTGTGACGGTAAAATCTGTTTTTGAATGGTTAATTAAAATTACACAAACTTCACCGCGGTAGTCTGAATCAATGGTTCCAGGGCTATTTAAAACGGTTATACCATTCTTTAAAGCCAGGCCAGACCTTGGGCGAACTTGCGCTTCAAACCCTTTTTCAAGTGCAAGAGAGATGCCGGTTTTTATTAATTTTATTTCACCTGATTTTATTAAAACCGGTTCTTCAATCGCAGCCATAAGATCCATACCAGCACTGCCTAGAGTTTCATATTTTGGCAAAGGCAATTCGCGTAAATTTTCTAGTTTTTTGATTTTTAAAATTGTCATAAGTCGATTAATTTTTTAATAAAGAGAAAGGGAAATTTCTAAAAGCTTTAGCCTAGCTAAGCAAAAGTTTTTGTTAAAAAAGTTGATAAATTTGCTTTAAACAAATAAAAAGTGCGCCTCTTTTTTTAGAAGTTTTCAAAAAATCCTCCCAGAACAAATGTCAGAAAATGATCAAAATTCACTTTCGGATAAATCACCGAAAGATGAAAGCAGAAGAAAATTGCTTACTACCACCGCTTATACAGCAGCGGGAATTGGCGCTGCTTGCGCTATATTGCCATTTATTGATAGCCTGAATCCTTCCAGCGATGTGCAAGCATTAGCTTCGGTGGAAGTAGATCTTTCCAACATAAAAGTTGGCGAAGAAAAAAAAGTTATGTGGCGAGGCAAGCCAATATTCATCAAGCGTCGTACTAAAGAAGAAATTGAAGCAGCCAAAAAAGTTGAACTTGCTGAATTGCGCGATCCGCAAGCAGATTCTGATCGCGTTAAGCCTGGCAGAGAAGAATGGTTAATTACTATCGGAATTTGTACGCATTTGGGTTGCATTCCAATTAATGGCCAGGGTGAATATAAAGGTTGGTTCTGCCCTTGTCACGGTTCACAATATGATACCTCTGCTCGCATCAGAAAAGGCCCTGCGCCAAAAAATCTCGAAATTCCGCCCTACGAATTTATTAACGATACGAAAATTAAAATCGGCTAGTCATGGCTAATCACATTCAAAACGATTTCGAAGGATCGCTCACTGAAAAATCAAAAATTGCCAAATGGATCGAAGATCGGATGCCGATTATTTCGATGATGGAAAACACTTTGTTTAAGCATCCTTATCCAAAAAATCTCAGCTATTGGTGGAGTTTTGGTTCAATTGCAGGAATTGCATTAGTAGTGCAAATTTTAAGCGGCCTTTTTTTGGCTATGCATTATGTGCCAAACACGCAGATGGCTTTTAATTCAGTAGAACATATCATGCGTGATGTGCGCTATGGTTGGCTAATTCGCTATATTCATGCCGTTGGGGCGTCGATGTTTTTTGTGGCACTTTATGCCCATATTGCCCGCGGCCTTTATTACGGCTCTTACAAGGCTCCGCGTGAACTTTTGTGGTGGGTTGGAATAATTATTTTCCTTTTAACTATGGCCACTGCTTTTATGGGCTATGTTTTACCATGGGGGCAGATGAGCTTCTGGGGTGCAACCGTAATCACTAATCTTTTTTCAGCGCTTCCTTTAGTTGGAAAAAGCATCGTAACCTGGTTGTGGGGTGGTTATTCTGTTGATAACCCAACTCTCAATCGTTTCTTTGCTCTGCATTTTTTAATGCCTTTCATCATTGTGGCCATTGTTCTTATCCATTTGGTTGCCCTTCATACTGTTGGTTCCAACAACCCAACTGGCGTGGAAATAAAAAGCAAAAAAGATTCGGTGCCTTTCCATCCTTATTTTACAATTAAAGATATGGTGGGCTTTGTGGCCTTCTTTTTGGTGTTTGGTTATTTCCTTTTCTTTTATCCAAACGCCTTGGGACACCCAGATAATTACATTGCGGCCAACCCAATGGTAACGCCAGTTCACATTGTTCCTGAATGGTATTTTTTGCCATTTTAC